>NZ_JBWKYN010000084.1:0-24859 GCF_059423785.1 Arcicella sp. GW458-12-2-14-TSB2
GAAAGATATTTTGCCCTTAGAAAAATTTTATCTTTGCTGTTAGCAATAGGAAAATAAAATAATTCGTATTCTGGAGCAAAAAACCATTGAAAACCACCGTTAACAAAGGATTGGTCTTTGTTATTCCAAATCTTTTGATAACGTACAGATCCGCCAATATTAAGTCCAAAGTTTCTATATTGTAAGATAGTAGCTTTAACTTCTGCTCCAAAATCTAACGTATTTCCTGTGCTTGTTTGAAATAAAGGAACGTTACTATTCAAGCTATCTTTTAGTTTTTCTCCTTGCAAATTAAACCAGCCAAAATTTGAAAATACGTTCAACTCATAACTATTATAAAATCTACCCATTTTTTTAAAAACATTGACTTTACCTCCGATTTCTAGGAATTTTCTTTGATTGACTGACATCCTATCTATACTAAATGTATCTTTCGTACTTAACGATTTGTTTAGCTTTGTAGGAATAATACTTTCATACCCGTTATCAAATCTGCTATATTTTAAAGAAGGTTCAAAATAATTAAATAATAAAAAAACACTTTTAGGCAAGGGCATAGTGTTCAAAAATATTCTTGCAGAGGCTTCGGTTTGAACTAAACCATTGCTTCTATCTGATTTTAATAAGGATAGCAAATCACTGTAAATGTTCACATTAATATATGAATTTAATGACGTATTTATAGTTAATTCTTTTTTAGCGTGACTTTTATCTAATGTTATTTTTCCATCATTTGGAGCAAAGTTTATTTGTGTTTCACCATCATAACCAAGTAAATCTAAAAGTTTAATCGTCTTTAAACTATCGTTATCATTAATTAAATGATAATACTTATACCTATCTATAAATATCTTGTGCCTAAAAGAAACACCAAATCTTGATTTCCATTTATTATATCCTTTATTCCAAATATTACGATAAATATCTGTGGATTTTTCATCATACGCTTTAATTTCTGTAGCAATTCCATTAGTAAAAAAAATGTCCACTTTATTTATACTTGCTTTTAAACTTTTGTCAGGTCGCATTTTTTTTTCAATCTCAGGGTTTATAAAACCCTTACTATTTTTAAACTCTTCAAGAAGAGAATCCTTTTTTTCACTCGTATCTTTTTTAATCATATTCCAAGTATATACTTTAGGATGAAAATTCTTTATTCCTAATACACCTATTACTTCACTAGTATCTCTGTCATTGTTAACAATATTAGTAACTTTATTTATTGCTGTTGTGATTTCTTTTTTAAACTCTTCTAGTTGTAGCTCTTGATTTGTTTTATAATCTTTAATAATTACTAAGATTTCTTTTTTTTCAAATTTAAAAATACTACTATCAGGACTACTGAGGCTTATTGTCATTTGTTCATTCTCTTGATTCATATCAGATACTGTTTTTAGTTGAAAATAACGTATCTGACTTTGAGAAGAAGAAGGCGATGTATAAAAATCCATCGGGTCTTTATTTGGTATCAAATAATCTTTTGTTTCTGTAGCATCAGATTTTGTAACTTTAAATTCAATTTTGATTTTTTTCCCTTCTGGAATAATACCTAATAACTGAATAGCCACTAAACAAGAATCTCCCTCTTGAATAGAAATTGTATCCTTCTGAAAACCAACAGTAACTTTCTGTGCTTGACCAACTATTATTTGAGAATATAGTGTTAAAAAAAAACATAGTATTAATAATTTATATTTTTTCATGACTAAAAGTGTTTATATGTAAATGTATTTTCTTTATAAAATATATCTTTTTAATTATCAATGATTTATACTACTTAAATCTATAATACTTACACAAAACTTTAAAATTAAAACACAATTAATCATTGTTTTATTTATTATATGGTAAAACTCAATATATTTTATCAGCATATTTCAAATGTTATCTTTTCTTTCTATGCAAAGGGGTTATTATAGTTAAATGACTTATTAATAAATTAATCTTTATATGTTCAAAATCATTATCCTTATTTAGATTTGTGAATAAGATTTGTTAACTTTTAAATTCACTAAAAAAGAAATGGATTGCTTGTGTTTCAAAACAAAACTCATCAACATGAAAAAAGTCTTTACCTTAATTATTACCACTTGTTTTTGTTTTACACTGTATGCTCAACAATTGAGTGTTGAACATATTATGCAAGACCCTAAATTTACCATTGGAGCTTTGCCTTCTGCTATCAATTGGTCGGAGGATAGTAGAATGGTTTATTTTAATTGGAATCCATTCAGAAATAAGGCGGATTCGTTATATGGGGCTTCTGTTACTGAAAAAAAACCATTTAAAATACCTCCTCAAACACGTAGAGCTTTACCTTCATTTTCGGGGGTATATAGTCGAGACTTCTCTAAAAAAATCTATACAAAAAATGGCGATTTGTTTTTGCTAGACTGCAAAACAATGGCCGTTCGCCAGATTACTAATACTGTTGAAACAGAAAGTAACCCTAATTTTAATGGCAAGGAAACCAAAATCATTTATACCAAAGCCAGCAACTTGTTTAGCTTTGATTTATCCACAGGTGAAACAGAACAACTAAGCAATTTTTTAACTGGAACTAAAAAAGCTGAAGCAAAGCTAAATGAACAAGAAAAATGGCAAAAAACTGACCAGTTAAGTCTTTTTGAAATATTAAAAGAACGTGCTGATAAGAAAAAGCAGGGAGATATAATTGCTAAAGCTGATTTGCCTAAACGTGCCAAAGAGATTTATATTGATGATAAAAGAGTAGATATTCAGACTTTGAGTCCTGATGAAAATTATATTACCTATCGCTTAACTAAATCGGCGACGGGTGCTAAAAATGCCATTGTGCCAAGCTACGTAACAGAATCGGGCTTTACTGAAGATTTGCCTGCTAGAACAAAAGTAGGTGCGCCGATGCCAAGTCATGAGTTTTGGGTATATGACATCAAAAAGGATACTGCTTTACAGGTTTCTACGAAGGAGATTGAAGGAATTTATGACCAACCTGATTATTTAAAAGATTATGCTAAAAAAGATACGACCAAAAATAAAAAGGTAGAACCTAGAAAGGTAATCTTTAGCGAAGTAATATGGTCGGCGGATGGTAAATATTGTGTCTTGGTTGTAAGAAGTCAGGATAACAAAGACCGTTGGATTTTGAAATTGGATGTTGCTACCCGAAAACTGAAGACTATCGACAGACAAAGAGACGAGGCTTGGATTGGCGGACCGGGGATTAATTTCGGAAATATTGGTTTTTTAGGGGATAATCAAACATTATACTATCAATCAGAAGAAGACGGTTATTCTCATATTTACACTGCCAACTTAGCAACTGGGGCTAAAAAACAATTAACAAAAGGTAAATTTGAAGTGCAGAGCCTTCAACTATCAAAAGACAAACTATCTTTTTATTTTACTTCAAACGAGGTACATCCGGGAGAACAGCATTTTTATAAAATGGCTGTAACAGGTGGGGATAGAATACGTTTAACAAAAATGACAGGCTCGAACCAAGTGGTGCTTTCACCCGATGAAACCAAATTAGCCTATTTGAATTCTTATTCAAATCGTCCTTGGGAAGTGTATATTCAAGACAATATTGTAAATGCTCCCCCTACTCAAATTACTAAATCACAAAGTCAGCAGTTTAAAGAATACAAATGGCGTGAGCCTGAAATCATTACTTTTAGTGCAAAGGATGGTGCTGACGTATATGCTCGTTTATATGAAGCCAAAGGAGAGAAAGGGAAAAAGCCAGCAGTAATCTTTGTACATGGCGCGGGGTATTTACAAAATGTACATAAATGGTGGAGCCAGTATTTCCGTGAATATATGTTCCATAATATGTTGGTCGATAACGGCTATACTGTCTTAGATATTGATTACCGTGGTTCATCAGGTTATGGTAGAGATTGGCGTACAGGTATTTATCGTTTTATGGGTGGTAAAGATTTGACTGATCAAGTAGATGGAGCAAAATGGCTGGTTGAAAACCAAGGGGTAGACCCTAAAAAAATCGGTATTTATGGTGGTTCGTATGGTGGTTTTATTACTTTGATGGCAATGTTTACTACGCCAGATGTATTTGCTGCGGGTGCTGCACTAAGACCTGTAACAGACTGGGCAGCCTATAATCACCCTTATACCGCAAACATTCTGAATGAACCACAGACTGACTCTATTGCATATCGCAAAAGCTCACCAATATATTATGCAGATGGATTGAAGGGAAATCTATTGATATGTCATGGTATGATAGATGTAAATGTGCATTATCAAGATGCTGTTCGTTTGGCTCAAAGACTGATTGAATTGAAAAAAGATAATTGGGAATTGGCATCTTATCCGATGGAAGACCATGGTTTTGTAGAACCTACGTCGTGGATAGATGAATACAAGCGTATTTTTAAACTGTTTGAAAGAACGCTTAAATAATAGTGAATTGTGAGTTAGTGATTAATTGGTCATCGGAAATCGGATTTCAGCAATCAGCTAATCATAATAATTACAAATACTGAATTTAATTTTCAAAAAAATTATTAGATTTTATAACTCCTGTAGCGGTAACCGCAAGAGTTACCGCTACAGGGTTTTTCTATCGTAATATTAGAGCTAAAATGTGTCTGTTTTTGAATCACACAATTCACTAACCCACAACTCACTAACTAGTCAACTTTATATTTAAAATCCAATGGATTAGCATATTTAAACTGATAGCCAGTTTGTTGTATGAGTTTCTGTGGACTGATAATTTTAAAGGGAATAGCCTCAGTAGCTTCTTCAAAAATAGGTTTTTCAAACCCATATTCTTCACAGTTCTTTAAAAAAACGGCTTCACGAACGGGATGTTCTGGCGAAACGGCATTAAAAGTCTCATTCCAAAAGCCCTTTTCAAGTATCATCGCAATTATACCTATTACATCGTCTTGGTGGATATAATTGACAGGAATTTGTCCCGTATTAATACGTTTACCAGCAAAATACTTTGCCCCTATTCTTTCCTGTCCCATCAACCCTCCACAACGCAAGATTGTTGTTGCTAAGTCCAATCCTTTTAACAGATTCTCTACCTTTATCAATACAGAAGACGCTATTACTTCGTCGTCTTCGTAGATTATTCTATTCAAATCTGGATATACTGAAGTAGATGATGTATAGAGAATAGATTGAATACTGGATAAAGAAAGAGAGGTAATTAATGATTGTATTTGTTGCACATGATAGTCTTCCCCAAATTTGCCAGCACGAGGAGGAATGCAAATAATTAAGATATCTGAATTCAGAAACGCTGCAAGATTATCGCTTTCAATTTCGGGAGAGAATTTAAGCACAAAAGGACTAATACCCACAGCTTGCAATGATGGGGATTTAGCTTCAGAGGTAGTAGAACCTTTTACTTGATGTCCTTGTGCTACTAAATACTTGCCTAAAGGCAAGCCTAGCCAACCGCAACCTAAAATGCTAATTTTCATAAGTAAAACTTTTTCCTCAAAATAAACTCTTCTACTGCCTCAGGAATCATATAACTGATTGATTGCCCATTCTTTAAGCATTCTCGAATAAAGGTGGCAGAAATATCCAATAAAGGCGCTTTTACTAAACGAACGTTGGGATGTTTTTCTAAATCACTCAGTTCAGCATTGGGGCGGGGGTAAACATATAAACCGAAGTATTCTAAAATTTTGTCGTGGTTTTTCCAGTTTGGAAATTGAGCCAAATTGTCCCCTCCAATAATCAATTTGAATTCATGCTGTGGATACTTCTCTTGTAAACGGATTAGTGTATCAATCGTATAAGAAGGCTTGGGCATCGAAAATTCGATATTAGTTACTTTGAATCTAGGATTATCTGCGATGGCTTTTTCTACCATATCCAAACGATCAAATTCATGTAATAGCGATTTATTCTTTTTAAATGGATTCTGTGGCGACACTACAAACCAAACTTGTTCTAAGTCGGTAGTAGTTGCCATTACGTTGGCAACTATTAAATGCCCAATATGGATGGGATTGAAAGAACCAAAAAAGAGGCCTATTTTCATATAGTTCTGAGTTCTTAAGATTTGAGCAACAAGCTATGAACAATTATTATTGGTATTAACAAATGGATAAGCTCATAGCTCAATACTCACAGCTTTTAAAGCTTAGTTTATAAATTCATCAAATAGTTTTTGAGCTTTTCTGAATGCCTCTGTTAAATCATCGTTCAATAATACAATATCAAATTTATCTTGGAATGACATTTCAAAATTCATTTTGAATACTCTCTTAGAGATAGAGTCTTCCGAATCTGTACCACGTTCACGCAATCGTTTTTCTAACTCTTGTACGCTTGGCACTTTTACAAAGATAGACAATGCACGTTCTTTGTAATATTCCTTTAATTTTACTCCTCCACGAACATCTACATCAAAAATCACATGTTTACCAGATGCCCATAAACGTTCAATTTCTGATTTCAACGTACCGTAATAAGCTCCAGGGTAAACTTCCTCCCATTCTACAAATTCATCATTATCAATCTTAGTTTTGAATTCTTCTGGCGTCATAAAATAATAATCTTTACCATTTTCTTCATTCCGTCCACGCTTGTCACGCGTGCAAGCAGAAATAGAAAATCCAAGATTAGCATTATTGGCAAGCAAGTGCTTAACAATAGTAGTTTTGCCCGAACCAGAAGGGGCAGAGAAGATTATAAGTTTTCCGTTTTCCAATTTTCAACAAGTAAAATACCCTAATTAATTAAAAGTAAAAGGCTATTAAGTATATCGTAAACAAAACGACCAACTTAATAACCTTTATTTTTTGAGCTTAAATACTCAATTATAATGCACTTATTTTCTTTTTGATACAATCAATCAAACTCGTCGGAACACATTTCTTTTCCAATCTTAATTGCATTGTTTCTTTAATACACTTTTCCAATTCATATCCTTTCTCACACGGCAAACATTTATCCATGTTCTGTTTAAATTGGGCTATTTGCTCTTCTGATGCCTGACCGTCCACAATTAATTGAACTAATTTCATGCATTCAGATTGATGCTCACAGCTTGTTTTTTTTTGAATTTTTTCAACCTCGGAAACCATTATTCTATTGGATTAAACAAATTTAATTTGGCGTTGTATTGGGGTTACTATTTATGATAATCAAGTAGTTATTGAACAGGAAGGTTGTAAAAAAAATTCCCATATGCTAAAAAATATAAAAAATTTCTTGATTATAATTATTTTTTCATCAATAGTTGTCTATTCTGCCATGCTGTCAGCATTTACGTCATAGCCCAAAGATTTGGCATATGATTTCAATTTTTCTTTTAACAACATTCTGGCACGGTGTAAACGAGAACGTACGGTTCCTATAGGTATATCTAATATCTTCGCCATTTCTTCATAAGTAAACCCTTCAACATCACATAGTATAATAACAGTACGAAAATCAACAGGTAAAGCATTTAGTGCATTGGCAATTTCATCTCCAATTAAATCTTGTACAGTATCTGCTCTTAAATCAACTGTTTGAGTAGTTTCTGCGTCTTCCTCTGAATTATAAGTTGTTTCAACATCCTGATAATCAACCTTCGACGGCTCTTTAGATTTCTTCCTAAAATCGTTAATAAAACTATTCTTCAGAATTCTGAACAGCCATGCTTTAGCATTAGTTCCCTCGGCAAATGAATTGATAAATCTAAATGCTTTCAGGTATGTGTCTTGAACAAGGTCGTTAGCATCATCCTCATCGTTTGTCAGACGGAAGGCAAAGTTGTACATTGAGTCAATGTACGGCATAAACTCTTTTTCGAAAACTCTGTGTTTTTCTACTTCAGTATAGGTTTGAGTTATTTTAATTTCTTCTTGCTCGTCCATGATTGCTGCTGAATATCACTTGATAAAAATAGAAAATGATACCGTAATTATCAAGTAATTTATTGAATCTACATTACATTGTTTTAGATAATTTCTATAAACAAACAACTTGCCAAGCATGATTTGAACTTTTTTCCTGACAAAAAGGCGTAAAACTTTTTTATTTTAATCTTTTCTAAATAACTGGATAATTACAATTACTAATGTAGTAAAAATCGTGCTAGCTATTACTTTTGCTAAGATGGGGAGAATTAGCCCGAAATTAGATGCCTCCAATGAAAACAAAATAAAGTGATGAATAACCGTTAATATCATTACATAAGTCAGAAACCAAGATACCCCCATTGATTTCAAACTCAGTATTTGGCGTTCATCATAGCCTCTCTGAGGCACCAATAAAGCCAAAATTGGTGTACGAATATAAGCGATGAATGTCATGGCTGCTGCATTAGCACCAATGGTATTATAAAATATATCAACAAACATTCCTGCAATAAAACCTAAGAAAATCAATTGTACTCTATTAATATCAAAAGGAAGCAAAATGACCGTAGCTACATAAACAAAACAAAACGCGTGATTGAGAAATACCAATTGTCTAACAAAGAAAATTTGCAACAAAAGATAAAATATAAAAGTAAGTATTTGAGGAAAAATATTTCTTGGAGTCATTATTAATTAGATTGCCGAGTTTATAGTGGCTATGCAAATTATTGGGAAATAGTACGCTATTTTTTTACTTCACTATCAGTACTTTCTAAAGCTCTTTGTTCTTTTTCTAGTTTGTTATTAATGACATACACATACGAAAGCGTACTAAAGTCTGTGGCCAATTTTACTTTTATGTCATGAAAAGTTTGGTCAGGCTTTAAGCCTACTTTGCTAACGTAACCAATCACGATGTTCGACGGGAAAACATAATTGAAGTCAGACGTCATTACGGTATCCTTTACTCTCACATTTTTGTACCTTGAAACATCTGTCATTTCTACAACAGAAGGATTCAGTCCATCCCATTTGATAGAGCCGATTTCATTGTTACTTTTAATCTTAGCGGAAACAGTATATTCTGAATGCAGAATAGAGATTATTCTTGAATAATGTTCCGAACATGATTTTATTTTACCTACTACTCCCGTTGAAGAAATTACCCCCATACCCGGAGCTAAACCATCAGCCGTACCTTTATCTATCGTAATATAGTTATTAAACTGCGCTACGCTTAGGTTAGTAACTTTGGCTACCGTAAACTTAAAGCGAGCTGCCACAGCAGAATCGGCTTTGTAATTGATGATAGAGTGAGTGATAGGCGTTTGTTGAGCTTGTAGCTTCTCTACTAACTCATAAAGTCTTTTATTCTCTGAGCTTAAATCTTCATTTACTTTGCTCAGGTTGGAATACTCTACGATGCTATTAGAAATATCCAAGGCTTGTGCCGCATAATAGTTCGTAGTGTTGAACATGATAGCACTGGGGTAATTATTGTATGAATAAAAAAACCACAGACTCAGTACCTCCAATAATGCAAACAAAATGAAGGCTCGTTTCCTAGATATAAATTGGATTAACTGATACATTTATTAAAAGAAGAATCATGGAATAATTGATTTGACAGAAAAGGCTATAATGTAAAAATGAGTAAACGAAAGAACATAAAAATATCATTCTTTCATTTACTCATTCCTTAGCCTAGTTAATTAAGAGATGAGAATAGGCTTGAAATGGTCAAGATGTTTTAATACTTCACCTGTTCCACGCACTACAGCTCTTAATGGATCATCAGCAATATGAATAGGCAATTTAGTTTTGTTCGCTAAACGCTTATCTAAACCATGCAACAACGCTCCTCCACCTGTTAAATGAATACCATTGTGATAAATATCTGCCGAAAGTTCAGGAGGTGATACCTCTAGGGCTTTCATTACGGCTTCTTCAATTTTAGAAATTGATTTATCTAGGGCATAAGCAATCTCTGAATAAGTAACCTTAATTTCTTTAGGGATACCAGTCATTAAGTCACGTCCACGGATTTCATAATCTGCTGGTGGATTTTCCAATTCTGGCAATGCTGAACCTACTTCAATTTTGATTAATTCTGCCGAACGCTCACCAATTAATAAATTATGCTCGCGACGCATATAATCAACAATATCACGTGTAAATACATCTCCAGCGATACGTACTGAAGCCTCACAAACAATCCCTGAAAGCGCAATTACTGCTATTTCAGTAGTACCACCGCCAATATCCACAATCATTGAACCGTTTGGCTGCTCAATATCTATTCCAATCCCTATTGCCGCAGCGATAGGTTCATGAATCATATACACTTCTTTAGCTCCAGCGTGTTCTGCTGAATCTTTTACCGCTCTTTTCTCAACCTCTGTGATACCTGAAGGAATACAAATCACCATTCGGTGAGATGGCGTAAAGAAACGACTTCCCGTATCAATCATTTTTATCATTCCCCGAATCATCAATTCGGCTGCCGTAAAGTCGGCAATCACTCCGTCTTTTAAAGGACGAATCGTTTTGATATTCTCGTTGGTTTTTTCGTGCATCTGCATTGCCTTGTTACCAATGGCCAAAACTTTGTTGGTGGCTTTATCAAGGGCAATAATTGATGGTTCGTCAACCACAATTCTATCTTTATGGATAATTAACGTATTGGCAGTACCAAGGTCAATCGCAATGTCTGAAGTCAGGAAATTGAATAATCCCATTTTGTGAATTTGTTCTTTATTTTTATATTTCTTTTGAACAGGTATTGTGTAAAGTTAGTCAATTTAAACTACCTGCTGTCGGATATTCTTGTAAAAGTACAAAATTAATGAGAATGTAAGAGATTACCTTAAAACCATGCGGAAAAATTAGTAGGAATTAAAGCGAAGAAGATAAAATATGATGAATAGCCCTAGTTTTTAATAACATTAAGGCATTCTTTAACAGTATTTTCAATCCAATTGAAATTATTATCGTCTAAAATTGCTTTCGGAAATAACTGTCCGCCCATGCCAACCGCTTTAGCACCAGCGTTGAACCATGTAGTTAGGCTTTGTTCGTTGGGTTCTACACCGCCAGTAATCATCATTTCTACCTGAGGCATTACTGTCTTGACTGATTTTACAAAAGAAGGACTTAAAACATTGGCTGGAAATATTTTTACAATGTCTGCTCCTAACTGATTAGCCTTATAAATTTCGTTGGGCGTAAGTACCCCTGGAAACCAAGCCATGTTATTTTGTTGGCAAACATTAGCTACGCCAGCGTCTAGCGTTGGCTGAACGATAAAGTCAGTATCTAAACTGACAAAATACTCTGCTTCCTGAGCATTGAAGATAGTGCCGATACCGATTGCCATATCTGGAAAGTCTTTGCGAATGTATTTTACCAATTCACCAAAAACTTTATCGGCACCCACACCACGATTTGTGTATTCAAAAACCCTGATACCGCCATTATAACAGGCTTTTACAACGGCCTTGCTCTTTTCTACATCGGGATGGTTGAAAAGAGGCATAATGGGTGTTTCGCTTAGTTTTGTATAAAGTAGTGCTTTTGAAAACTTCATAATCGGTTTTATCTTCTTAGTTTTCCACTGACATCGCCATTCATTACTGCTTCAATTTCGCTGACTGAAGATAAGTTGAAGTCGCCTTCTATCGTATGCTTTAAAGCAGAAGCTGCTACTCCAAACTCTATTGCTTTCTGCGTATTCTGATAGATGATTTCGCCAAAAATAAACCCTGCCATAAAGGCATCTCCTCCGCCAATTCTATCAACAATATCAGGAATGTTTATTTGTTTGGTTTCTAACATTTCAAATCCGTTCCAGCATTTTCCTGTTAAAGTATTGTGTGAAGCCGAAATTTGACCTCGTTTGGTAGTTAATACTTTTTTTAATTTCGGAAAACGGTCGGTCAATTGTTGACAAACCGATTTAAAACTTCTCTTGTCGTCGTTAGGGACAATTCCAAACATATCTTCAGCATCGCCTTTACTGCAAATAATTACATCGCAATTTTCAATCAGCTCTGGCATTATTTCATTGGGTCTTTTTCCCCATTTCCATAAATTAGAACGATACCCCACATCTGCGGAGACTTTTAATCCTAAACGACTAGCCGTTTGGGCGGCCTCCAAGCAGGCCTGAGCGGCGCTTTCTGAAATAGCTGGGGTAATACCTGTGAAATGAAACCACTGGGCATCTTCAAAGATATGCTCCCAATTAAATTCCGAAGGCTTCAGGGTGGCAAAGGCTGAATCGGCTCTGTCATAAATTACCTTACTTGGTCTCATGGCTGCTCCCTGTTCTACATAGTAAATGCCTATACGGTCGCCCCCTTTTACAACATCATCCATACTAAGCCCATACCGTCGGTAGGTATTGATGGCGGCATTGCCCAAATCATTGTCAGGGAAACGGGTTACATGGCTAGCTGGAACCCCCATAATAGCCAATGAGGACGAAACATTCGCTTCGCCCCCACCAAAATTAATATCAAAACTTGTCGCCTGTTGAAAGCGAGTATGACGTGGCGTGCTGAGCCTCATCATTATCTCACCGAAAGTGACTACTTTTTTCATAAATATTTCCTCACTGCGTCTGAAAATCCTTCTAACTGTGTTAAATCTTCACCCCACAAGCTTCTGTTAGATAATACTTTGTCTAAATCAAAGTTTTCCCAAGCTTCGTAAAAGTATGGTGCGAAATTACAATTGATTGGGTAATATTCACCATTACATTCGCCGAAATAATTACCATTTACTTCTTTTTCAGCTTTCATGAACTGTAAATAAGCGGCAAAGCCCATGGCAAACAATTCGGGTGCTTTACCAAATTCACGATAATATTGCAAAAGAATAGGCACATTACGCATTTTCATTTTGGCAGTATACTGAACGGTAATGTCTAATAATTTATGTTGTAAGAAAGGATTACGGAAACGGTCTAACACCATTCTACCGAAACGGTCTCTGATTTTAGGGTCAATCTTGTAAGGAATTGCTAAAGATACTTCCCCTAACATCATATTTGTAATAATTTTACTTAAATAACTATTACTCATTACATCTTTTACCAAACGGAAGCCTAGCAAATATGCCATTCCGCATGTCAAAGTATGTGTTCCGTTAAGCATTCTTAGCTTTAATTCACGGTAAACTTCAATGTCTTTTTCGATAATCACTCCCGGATCAGCAGCAGCAAATGATAGGATATTTCGGATTTTTTCATCTCCCTGAATTGCCCAAAGACGATACACTTCTGAAAGTATCATCAAATCGTCTTGATAAGAAAATTTCTTTTCTATTTCTTTACAAATCTCTTGGTCAGGTTTTCCCGGTACAATTCTATCGACTAATGAATTACAGAAGTAGTTGTGGTTTTCAAGCCATTCGATAAATTCAGGTTCAAGGCCATTGCGGTGTGCTTGTTCCAATACAATTTCTTGTAACTTATCTCCATTTCCAACGATTAATTCAGTGGGGACAATTACCATCCCGCTTTTAGCAGAACCTTTGAATACTTGCCAACGCTCGTATAAAAACGCTAATAGTTTTACAGGGAATGACTGTGGAGGGTTATTTGTTATCTTATCGTTTTCTAATAAAGTAATACCTACCTCAGTAGTATTAGAAATGATTATTTGCATTTCAGGATTTTTAGCACAAGCTAGTATTTCCTTCCACTGTGAACGTGCCGAAATAGTACGAGAAATAGACGCATTGATAATATATTCTTCTACTTTCTGCCCATTTTCTAATCCTTTTACGGCATGGGTAAAAAGACCGTCTTGTTCATTAAAATCATCTGTACCCCCTTTATCTGTAGATTTAACTACTACTACACGACCATTGAAAATACCTTTTTTATTAGCCTTGTCAATAAAATAATCACAAAGTCCTCTTAATAAAACACCAGTACCAAATTGAAGTACTTTCTCAGGAAGTTCAAAAATTTTATCACTAGGTAACTCAACAAGTTTACTCAAATTTTCAGCATTAGCCGCTAAATATTCTCTGGTCAGTTTTTGATTCATTGTCTCACAATATTTATATTTATTTATTTTAAAGCCCGTAGGCACTGATTATCTACTCATTGTTATTTCAACAATAGAGCGTAAATGAGCAATAGAATATTCTATTTACTTACATTTACGCTCTGTTGATGAAAATTCTGAATGTATTATCTTATTTGTAAAAACCTACTGTGGATATTAGGCTTCCCCAATAGGGCCACGATAATTGGTTGGGAACTGAAAGCCATTTTGGTTTTTATCTTCAGTAATCGGGCCATAGGCCTCTTCATATTTTTGAATATTTTCTTTGAGGGCATTCAAAAGACGATAAACATGATCAGGTGTAAGAATTACTCTTGATTTTACTCTCGCTTTAGGGATTCCAGGCATCATTTTGATAAAATCAATAACAAATTCACTCTGAGAATGTGCAATCATCGCCAAATTAACGTATTCTCCTTCTGCCATTGCTTCTGTTAATTCTACGTTTATCTGGTTTTCTTCTGTGGGTTGACTAGCCATTTTTATGGTTAAATTAGATTTCTTAAAATTGTTTTTTACAAACTATGAATTTATATAAAAGAATATCTTGATGCAAATTAATTCAGGTTTTATCCTTTAAAAATAAACGCTTAGTTTTTTGTTTCAAAGGTTTCTCCTATCATATTTGTATAAAAAAATTATGTATAAGCATCTTTTCTTCGACCTCGACCATACTCTTTGGGACCATAACACGAATTCTAAATTGGCTTTAGACGAGGTGTATCAGCACTTTGATTTACATACATATGGCATTCCTTCTTCTGTACAATTTTATATTATCTTCAATAAAATAAATCATCAGCTATGGGATTTGTATGAGCAAGGAAAGATTGGTCAACCCGAATTACGCCATCAACGTTTTAGAATGATTTTCAGCGAGTTAGGCTGTTATGATTATTCTCTTTGTGATGAAATTTCAGATAAGTATATCAATATTTCCGTCCGCAAACCTAATTTATTGCCTAATGCCAAAGTCGTGCTAGAATACCTATTTCCAAAGTATCCTCTGCACATTATCACCAATGGTTTTATGGAGGTACAAGACATAAAAATGACGGCTGGAGGAATTAAACAATATTTCAAAGAGATTGTCACTTTCCAAAATTCTGGCTATAAAAAACCTGAAGCGGGTATTTTTGAATATGCCTTAAATTTAGTTGGAGCAAAGCCTTCTGAGTGTATTATGATTGGTGATAGCTTTCAAAGCGATATTGTAGGGGCTAATCAAGCGGGTATCGACACGGTTTTTTTTAATCCTGATGGAAGGGCACAGGAACTTACATTAAAACCTAAACATGAGGTGAAGGATTTGATTGAGTTGAAGGAGATTTTTTAGTTGTGGATTTTAGACTGAATGAACTTAGAGTCTATCCCCTCAAGCTATTTTAATGCTATTGTTCTTATAAAATCTCTCATCTCTTCTTTCATTTCTTCAGCTGCCTCTGAATATACTTTAACGGGGCTATTTATTACTTCTAGTGCTTGTTCCTTTGCTTTCTTCACATCTCCTTTCTCAATATATAAATTAGCAAGCAAATACTTAGGATAAATTAAATTAGGTATCATGTTGTGTGATAAACGATAGTTTTCTTCTGCCTTTTTAATTTTTTTTATAGCTTGATAACTAAGTCCAAGATTATTGCACAAAAAAGGTTCAGCTAAAAGAACTTTCGCTTGTTCATAAACCCGAATTGCCTTTGAATGTTGCCCATCTAAGGCTAGTGATTTACCGTAGACTAATAGATTTACAGCATTAAGATTCGGAATCTTTTCATAAACCAGAATTGCCATTTTATATTGTTCTTGATTAAATAACTGTTCAGCCTTGTATGAAGCTCTTTCTGTCTCATCACTTTGACTAGTCTTTAACCATAAAATCAAGGACAGCGAGAAAATTGCTACTCCTAAAATTGACATTGTCCATTTTGAAAGCGGAATGCTTTTTAGTGGTACAATCCTTAAAAGGCATAAACTCAATATCAAATACCAATGCAATTGTGTCGGGATACTTTCTAAAGGATAGGAGCTTTGTCCTGTTAGTAAACAACTGACTAGTACAGCTACATAAGGACTCGTATTTTTTCGAATAATTGTCGTATAAATACCCACAAATAGTATCAAACCTATTGAACCATATTCAATAGCTATTTGCAGAAAATCGTTAAAAACATAACTTACGTTACCAGCTATCCATTGTTCTTGAGCTGACCTATCAACACTAAAATAATGAGCTTGATAATTGAAATATTGATGTGAAACTGAATTGAAACCTTTCCCCCAAAAAGGATTATCAAGCCACATAGTAAAACCAACTTTCCAGATAAGCGTTCGTCCAATGGCTGAATTTTCTTTTAAAAAAAATAATTGTAAAATAAATAAACTGACAATGCCAATCAGCAAAAACGAAACCAAGCCTTTTATCCAAATTTTATTTTGTTGAAATAGCTGAATTAACCGATAACGATGACAAACAAATACAAACAAACCACCTAAAGTAGCGACCCATGCCGTTCTTGACCCTGTAAATGGCAAAACAGTACCTGTAAGTATTAACGTAATATACCGAATTGTATGAAATAAATAATGTTTGGAACTAGTACTTGTAGCCACATATTTTTTAGAGGACACTACCGCTAATACAAAGGGAATGCATAGATAAATGCCGTAAATACCTGTATTATAAAGTGAACCAAGCGGATTATCGAAGTGTTTCCAATCATAAAAATGTTGATATAATTGATAAAGCCCCAAGATGGCTTCGACACAAGCAAAAAGCCAAATCACAATGATGATATAGGTTTCTTTGGGTCGCTCTATACTTATCACCAAGGATATGAGTAGTAATAAAAATTGACTTCCTATTCGAACATCCAAGTAAATATCAAAATACGAAACATGTATACATAAGTAACTTAAATAGGCTATTATAAAATATGATGTAAGAGATAAGCCAACATAAACGACTCGCCGACGTAACAAATAAATTATCCCCAACACAAAGCCTGTAAAACTAGCAACTTTATTGAAATAGAGGCATTTACTCAATACTTTACCATCATAGATGTCTGTTCTTTCAATAAATACACTCCAGCACAGAAGTGTAATTAACACAAAACATAGAACCGAAGAATTGACAAATGACCAGCGTTTAGTAAAAAGATTGGACTCCATCGGCGTAGTAGAATATACGTTCATTTTTATTTCCATTTACTTTTTGTAGGCGTAGTAAAGCATTTTTTGGTACGTTTTCAAAAGTTATTTTTGATTTTGCTTCTGCTATACTTTCACTATGAAATATCCATTTATATTGATAAAAATATGATAATTGATATGTCTCTCCTTTAATCACTCTAGTTGCAAAACTATCATGGCTAAATTCAGCCTTTTCATGAACCTCCTTATTGATTGTTAGTTCATGGCTATTACCTAAAGAATCTACTAGAATAGGATTTCCTTCTGGTATGTATTTCCAATTTTCATACCGACAGGGCATGTACACAATTTCTGTTCCCATTTGTTTAAATGTAGCGCTCCCTTCTGTTCGTACTCTAGCCCAAAAAGCAGGCTTCCATTCATTTTCATTTAGCGTACATAAGTAAATGTATTTAGGATAAGTAACCCTTTTCGATAATTGAAAGTCAACATCAGCCACTTTCGTATATTCAGATGTAACATCTTTGATACGTGTTTTTTCAAACTCATAAGGTATTTGTACAGTTCTTCCTATTTTGTTATCTTCTACTAATGTCTCTTTCTGCTGAGAAAAGGTTTCTCTGAATACTTTTGACATTTTAGCAGACCAACCGCCAAATCTAACAATAGGATTTACGATGGCATGTTTGGGCATTCTGCCTTGCCACAGAAGCCGTGCCGCTCCAAGTGCTTCAAAATCTAAAAAAGAGCCATCATTCATCACAAAGGCATTCCAATAATGATTACTATCTCTATTCCCCCAATATAAAACAAAATCTCTTGTGACAGCTAAGCCCATTGCCCGCATCACAAACATATTCAAATCGGTTTTGTTATAACAAGTACCTGCTTTGGCAGTATGTAAATTATCTGAGCCAACCAACGGTAAATACCCCCACAACTTCTTATTTAACAAAAACCACTTAAGGTTATTATAAAGTACCCTAGTAGCGTTAATGGCATCTGATTTATTTGGTAAGGAATCAGGTAGCCAAGCATACTTTTTCATCAGTTTTTCTCGCCAAGGCAACAGTGGCTCATTGCTTATTTTATAAGGTAAAAGATATTCACAAAATTGCTCAAATGTTAGATGTTTTGCCCAAGGATAAGTACGCCATACATGAAAGGCTAAGTCAATATTTTGAATTAAAAAATCTGCTTTTATGGTTTCCAAATCAGATGATTCTATCGTATTAGGGTCTTCATTTTTTTCTACAATTTTATCCCATGCGTCATATACGAGCGGATATTCTGTTTCTTGTTTATGCACAATCACCTTATTTGTAACCAATGAGTCATACACTCCAAAAATAGCATCGAAGGCTTGTAAATTTGCTGAATCTAAATGCGTTAGCCCCTCCATGTTTTTTATTAAAAAGTAGCAAGCTTGCAATTTTAAGGAATCTTTACCTTTTTGATAATACTGAATTACTTTTTCTAGCTCAATACTATTTTTCCCTGCTTTCGTTAAAGCTTTATTGACCTCTACAGGTTTTTGGGCATGTGTATAAAAGGCTATTAAAAAACATAATAGCGAAATACTCTTTTTCATAAGGTTATTAATTATTTCTATTTGGGTAAATAAGGAATAAGTTCAGCGAAAATGGAATCTATTTTTTGGGGATTATCAAAAGAACTATTTTAAACAAAAAGTCTTCATAAAAGTAGAAATTTCTTTACTTTGATTCTCTTCATCGGATATTATAGTAAATACATATTCTCTTTTAGGTATTTTAAAAGGGAAGTCTTTACTACTTTTGGAGTTAAATAAGAACTTAATTCTACTTACTCTTGTTCCCTTCTTTTCAAGCTCTTCACATAGACTATACTGAATATTGTTTAGCTTCTCTGAAAATTCAACGATTGCTGTATCTGGACTAGACACACTATCATCCTTACTAAGGTATATTTCCTGTGTTATTTTTTTTGAATTAAATACGGAATTAGTTAGACGCATTTTTGAAATTAAAATACAATTCATATTTTTCCAGGCATTTAACTCTTGTAACACGGAATCAACATCTACACTATCTTTAGTTACCTTCTCCAATGATTCAAAAAAAACTCCTCGTTTATTGTTCTTTTGATAAATAAAATAACTGTAATCCGTCTTCCAAGAAATAATAGAGGTATCTTTCTCTACTATATTTTCAAATGGCAGTAAGTATAATATAAAATTCCTCCAATGATAAACTTTATATTTTTTTGATATTATTTGAATATTACCATTTTCTAATACAAAAGGTATTTCTGCAGAAATAATTACATTTTTTATATCTTCTTCTTGTGAGGCTTTACAAAAGAAAATTACACAAAAAAATATCAGACCTACACACAACCATCTTAATGGCTGTGTGTAGTTAAACTTGATTTGACTCATCTGTTTAGTCTTGGTCATCTACATGGAAAGATTTAGACGCATTATAATTTATTCCAATAGGGAATGGGTTGAGATTACACACTGGTTTCCAATCTACATGTAAGCTTATTTTTACATTTGCCCAATAATTGCCTAATTCAGAATGAAAATGATTCAATCTATACTCTGCAGTACCACCAATTATTGTCCCTTGATCAGATAAACTAGAATGTGTTATTGTTTCCCATTGCCAAGGTGAGCTACTATCCTTTTTAACCTGAGTGTAATTCTCGTGGCTGAAAATAGCGTAAGTAAGTGATCGAAGAGCTACCCACTCTTTTGAACCATCCTTTCTATCATAAGGATTTATATTCGAAGCAAGATTAGAAGCACCATCTATATCACTTTCATTAGTTACTATAACGTTATTAATAGCATGTTGAACACTATTTTGATTGGATTGACAATTGGCTTCTTCTGATTCAGAATCACCATCACCATCATCGTTGCTGTCATCATCATCATTGACGTCATCATCATTATCATCACCACTCCCACCATCTACAGGAATGATAATGCAACCTGACTCTGAACAAGCATAATAATTCCCATTTGCATCTTGCTCAAGCCACATATTTGCAACCCTTGCAGATTTCATAAGCATATCTCTTGTTAAAAACTTACTATACTTATTACTTTTTAGATTTACTTTCCCTTTTTCTAAAAATTGTCCTTGCTGATTATATGTAGTAAGACAACCATCATGCTTGGTATGCTTTCTTAAATGCAACACCTCTTGTCCATCAAGTATAAAGTAATCTATCATCCATTTTTGGTCAGCATCTTTTTTTACAAATACCTGTAAAATGTCTATACCACGACTATCCAAACTTGTTCTTATTTTATTTTTTTCCCACTGAGGAGCTAGCTTACTAATATCAATATCCCTAGGATTAGTAGAAGACTTTCGAGTAGATGAAGCTATTTGTTTCTTAAACAAATTTTGAGCCTTCAAAAGCAATTCGCTTTTCTTAGCTTCTGGAGTAAGCTCGTGTACAGGAGAGCAGGATTGTAATATGATAAAAAAGCCTAATAGTAGGCTATAGATTCCCAGTGTATTTAACTGGGTTGTGAAAAAAGAATAAGCGGGTGTAATGATGTTTTTGTGAGTAGAATTCATAGTTTAAATTAAAAAAAGGTTATTGATACTACAGTTGAGTAGCACGTAGATATTAAGCCATAGCTTATAGTCTTTTATGTAAAGTGTATATTATATAACAAGTATCGGTGTGCTACTAAGTTCTGCCTATTTTGGCTGTGGCAAACAACATTGAGGTCTTTTCTAGGTCATAGTCTTTATAGGTGTTTGAGTGATACCTAACTTATGGGCTATTGGTATTTCCAATGCAAGTATAAGGATGTTTTATATACTTTCCCAAACGATAAATACAAAAAAAATAGTACATTAACGAGATTATACATACTTAATCGCAGAATATTGCATTAAAAATATCTAGAGATTCCTATTGAAAAAACATTTTCTTTTAATATCTTATCCAAATAATATACAATTTTATCTAAAAAAAAGAATGAATTTAGCTATCTAAAATTAGCAAAATAGTTATATTAATATTATATTTATTTAGACTTTTCAGGGAAAATTTAATACAAGATAAAAGTTTGGAAGATTTTGGGACTTTTAGAGATAAGCGCTATGCGAAAGAATAGGAGACTTGGGGATTTTTGGATAGAAGAAGCTAGACTCTAGATATGAGACAAGACAGTCATTATGTTGAGAATTTACATATTAAAAAGTTTTGTACTAAAAGATTTAAGATTAGAAAAACTTAAAGCCTATTGCCTACCGCTCAAAGCTCACTCCTAAAACAACGACAACTGGTTGGTATCTCCTTTTTTATCAAAAATTTTTTTATCCTTAATTAGCTTTCGGTGTTGTTCTAAGAAGGCAACAAAGGCATCTATTTGTTGATATAGCGGAGTAAAATTATAGGTTTTTACATCATAGCTTTCTTGATATACATCATTAAAATCTGTAATGATATAATCCAAGGTTCTGACGCCCCACTTCTGTAACCCTAACATATACAGATTTTGATGGTTGAACTCAAAACGATTGGGTTGGTATAATCTGGTAGATTTTAAATCTACAGCACGGTCTCCTCCTACCAAATCTACAAAGCCATAGATTAAGCAATTTTTATACTTTGCTTCGGTATAAAACTGCGTTTTGTATTTAGCAGGTAATAATTCACGCGCCTTTTCAATGATCCCTTCACCGAATAGCTCCTCGTTTTCGCCTGTAATTACGGCCTTCTCAAAATCAATTCCTCTTTGCTGAGCTTCGGTAGTTGGCTTTTTTACTCTATTGATACGGTCTATCATTTCCCACAAGTCTACAAGGATGTTTCCCTGAGCATCTAATACTTGTTGCTCATACAAAACAAATGAATTGATTAATGTGGGATAGATTCTGTACATCTGAGTGTTAATTTTTTTATTAGAAACGGACAAGTCCGTTTCTAATGGGTATCATCAATTATCCGATTACTAAACGCTCAACGGCTTTGTCGCCGATTAAATGACTTTCTACAATTTCTTCAACATCAGATAATTGTACATTGCCATAAAATACTCCTTCTGGATATACCACCATGCCCAGACCAAAAGCACAAACATCTAAACAGCCTGTTTTTTGTGCTCTGATTTCGCTCAATAGGCCTTTTTCTTTCAGTGATGCCTTGAAAGCATCAACTAATGCTCCTCCTCTTTCTACGCCGCAGCTTTTTTTGGGTGCATCTTTTTGGTTAGTACAAATAAAAACGTGTTTCTTGTATTTCATTTTGTTTTTTAAATTTTGCTGACATCTTTGGAATAGATTTTAACAATTTGTTTTTGATAAAATCGTTCAACCAATGCAATTTAATGGTTTTCTAGTAATTTTGGAATAAACCATGGCAGACAGTCGATAAATTAATCTGACTTTCGCATTCCGTAATCAATATTTGTATGACTTTTCAGACGCAGGAACAATATCAATTTATAGAAAGTATTCTTTTTGAAAACTTAGGACATAACCCAGAGGTGCTTGATTTCCAGTTTTTTTATGGCGGAAACTTCAATCTTGCTGTAAAAGTAAAAGTAGCAGAAGGCGATTACTTTATTAAATGGAATCAGGGCGACCATGATGGTATGTTTGAATCTGAAGCAAAAAGTTTACAAGTTTTAAAAGATACTGGTGTGCTTTCTATCCCTCAAGTAATTAATTACGGGAAGATTTTAGATAAAGAATATTTGATGATTGAATTCTTGACGGCAGGCTATAAGCAAGAAAACTACTGGCAAGATTTCGGACAAAAACTAGCGAAACTTCATACACATACACACCATAGTCATGGACTAGACTTCAATAATTATATCGGCGCCTTACGTCAAAGTAATGAATGGATGGAAGATGGCGTACAGTTTTTTATTGAAAAAAGATTGAAAGTGCAGGCAGGTTTAGCCCTTTACGACCGTAAGATTTCTGAGGAAGTGTATGATAAATTTCAAACGCTTTTTGAAAAAATCCCTAGCCTTATTCCTAACGAAAAACCGGCTTTATTGCATGGCGACTTGTGGTCTGGTAATGTAATGACCGATAGCAAAGGCTTTGTTGCCTTAGTAGACCCTGCTTGTTATTATGGCTTACGCGAAGCTGAACTGGCTTTTACTACCATGTTTGGCGGCTTTGAACCTACTTTTTATGAAGCCTATCACAAAGTGTATCCGATAGAGAATGGTTTTGGTGATAGAATTCCTCTTTATAATTTATATCCCTTAATGGTACATGTCAATCTTTTTGGTGGTGGTTATCTCGATGCCGTTGAAAAGATTTTGAAGAAGTATTAATCATAAAACGCTATTATTAATTTCTTTTGATATTTCAGAAAAATATGTTCTCCTATTCATTATACTTAAATTATATATTATAACTTTGCCTATAGATTTTATAGAATATACTCGGACTAATTTAACAAACAATCTCATGAAATTTGAAACACTCCAACTGCACGCTGGGCAAGAAGTAGACCCTACAACTAATGCTCGTGCAGTACCTATTTATCAAACAACAGCTTATCAATTCAAAAATGCTGAACACGGTGCTAATTTATTTGCCCTAAAAGAATTTGGCAATATCTATACCCGTATCATGAACCCAACCAGTGATGTTTTCGAGAAACGTTTGGCGGCTCTTGAGGGCGGTGTGGCAGCTTTAGCGGTAGCATCTGGTCATGCAGCACAGTTTATCGCAATCAATAATATTACTACTGTTGGTGATAATTTTGTTACTACTTCATTTTTATATGGCGGTTCGTACAATCAGTTCAAAAACTCGTTCAAAAATATTGGCGTTGAGGCACGTTTTGCCAATGGTGACGATGTATCTTCTTTTGAAGCCCTGATTGATGATAAAACTAAAGCCATCTATTTAGAAACTATCGGAAACCCAAGCTTTAGTATCCCAGATTTTGAAGCATTTGCTGTATTAGCTAAAAAATACGATTTGCCGATTATTGTAGACAATACCTTCGGGGCAGGTGGTGCTATTTGTCAGCCTATCAAACATGGTGCGCACATCATTGTTGAGTCTGCTACTAAATGGATTGGTGGACATGGTACAACGATGGGTGGTGTAATTGTAGATGCAGGAACTTTTAACTGGGGCAATGGAAAATATCCACAGTTTACAGAACCTTCATCAAGCTATCATGGCTTAGTATTGAATGATGTGTTCGGTATTGGCGGGCCATTCGGAAATATTCAGTTTATTATTCGTGCCAGAGTAGAAGGATTACGTGATTGGGGTCCTGCTCAAAGTCCGTTCAACTCTTTCTTACTGATTCAAGGTTTAGAAACGTTGACGTTAAGGGTAGAAAGAATTGGAGAAAATGCCTTAGCCCTTACAAATTGGCTATCAAGTCATCCAGAAGTAGAACACGTAAATTATCCAGGTTTAGAAAATAGTCCATATCATGAATTAGGCAAAAAATACCTTACGCGTGGTTTTGGCGGAGTATTCTCTTTCAAACTAAAAGGCGATAAAGCTAAAGCTGAAAAATTTGTAAATAGCTTACAATTAATTAGTCATTTGGCGAATGTAGGTGATGCAAAAACTCTCATTATTCACCCTGCTTCAACAACACACTCACAGCTCTCGGAAGCAGAGCAAATTTCAGCAGGTGTTGAACCTACTTTACTAAGAATTTCGGTAGGTATTGAACATATCGATGATTTGAAAGCGGATATCGAACAGGCTTTGGCGGCGTTGTAGCTTTGAGCTATGAGCCATGAGCTATCAGCTTTTAGTCTTTGATTATCATAAAAAAGCAGTTGCTGATATTTCAGCA
>NZ_JBWKYN010000085.1:0-24442 GCF_059423785.1 Arcicella sp. GW458-12-2-14-TSB2
CTGTGGCACACAGAACACAAAGGACTACTTAAACGGTTTTCTGTGTGCCACAGACCACGAATTGAGAAATTCTTATCTCTTATCTTGTGTCTTGCTTCTAGCGTCTTATAATCTACTCCTTCAAAATATAATCCTTTAATTTTATTTCTAAATCCTGAATAGACATATTTCTAAAGATACCACCGTGATTCACGAATGATACTTCTGCTTTTTCTTCTGATACTACAATGATGGCTGCATCCGTTTGTTCACTCATTCCAAAGGCAGCACGGTGTCTAAATCCTAAGGCTGGAGAAATTGTACCACTTTCAGAAACGGGCAACATACAACGAGCCGCAGCTAGTCTGCCACCTTTGATGATGACGGCACCATCGTGTAAAGGACTGTTTTTATGGAAAATAGTCAATAATAATCGTTTTGATACTTCCGCATCCAATACATCGCCCGACTCGATAAATTTTTTCAAATCATCTTCTTTTTCTATCACAATCAAAGCTCCTGTATAATTCGTTGCCATTACTTTTACCGCATCGAGTATCGACTGTAAAGTAGTGAAATTCTCTTTAGATACTTTCGGTGTATAAAATCTTTTTAGTAAAGGATTTTCGCGAAATGAGGTAGAACGACCAAGCATCATCAAAAAGCGTCGGATTTCTTGTTGGAAAATAATCAATAGTGCCAACACACCCATATTCATAAACTGTCCTAAGATAGAAGACAGGAACTCCATTCCTAGTGCTTTAGACACCAAGTAAACACCATAAATAAGAATATAACCAAAGAAAATTTTGTTAGCAATACTTCCCTGAATCAGTTTATAAATCTGATACAGCATATATGCTACCAATAAAATATCTAAAAAATCAATCCAATCAATCGTTAAAAAGCCTATGCGCATAAGATAATTTTTTGTTTTAAAAAGAGGTTGTAAATGTCATGCTATATGGTGCTGACGATATTTAATAAACTAAAACTAGCATAATATAACATTATATTACTGATAATCAAACAGATAAATATGCCACATTATCTTTATCGAATAAATAATTATCATTTCATGCCCAACATGTGAGCACCATCGATACAAATTTCGGCATATTCTGCCTTTTTGGATGGCTCGCAAACACCCGGAAAATCGCCCTTACAGCCCAACATATCCGTCATTACTTGAAAGTGTAAATGAGGAGGCCAGTCGCCATTAATCGGGAAATCTCCAAAAAGGGCTATTTGTTCACCCTCTTCAATATTTTTCCCTTCATACAAACCTTCAAGACATTCTTCATTCAAATGTCCGTACAAAGTATAAAAAGTTTTCCCTTCTAATTGATGTTCAAGAATGATGGTCGGGCCGTAATCTCCAAAACCTTTATTGTTTTGAAAGCTATGTACTTTACCGATTAGTGGAGCAAATACTGGTGTTCCTGCTGGAGCCCAAATGTCAATACCCAAATGAATAGAACGTCCTTCACCACTTTGCTGGAAATGTTCGCTTCTACGATAAATATAACGATTTTCGAGGTAACCACCAACGGCACATACGGCCTTTGCTTCCTTAATTTTTTCAGTAACGTACTCATTAAATAAAGCCGTATCAGACAAATTTAATTCCTCTAAATCAGCATTATTTTTTGTTAAATCAATTTCATAGATGGTATCCCTCTGAAAATCAAAAGGTACTACTGGATGAAATGTATATTTTTTTATGGTTGCTAACATAAGGATAGAGATAATTTGTATACTGAGTTTAGAGATTCACTTCAACATAAAATAAAAACACTTCCACAAAAACTGTCGGTTTTTTCAACCTAAATTTCTTGTAAAAGTGTGTTGTGAATAAAAATCTATAAAAATATCAAATTTCTAATTTCTTCAAATTTACACTTTTTTAAGCAAAAACAGGTCATTTTTTTATTAAATTGGTCAAAAAGTTTATTTTTTTTACAGTTTTTTGATAAAAATGGCATTTTTACCAAAAATGACAAATTGATACGTTGAGGTATTTTGTAAAGAAACCTTTCTTCTTTGCTATTCAAAATATCGCTATAAAATCTGCCACTTTTTTACTAACTTGATATTTCAAAAAACCAATGTGTCATCAATGCAACTAATCCTTCACTCGTTTAATCTAAAACTCCGCCATACTTTTACTATCACCCACGAATCTAGGGATGTACAACCAACGCTCATCGTCGAACTTCGCGATGGCGAATTCAGTGGTTTTGGCGAGGCTACCGAAACGCCTTATTATGGTGTTACGATGGCTAAAATGTCGGCACAATTAGAAGGCGTTCGTTCAATCATTGAAAACTACGATTTACAAAGTCCCGAGCAATTCTGGGATGATTTATATCCTCATCTAAAAGATGAACACCCTTTTGCACTATGTGCCTTAGATATTGCTGCTAACGACCTTTGGGCTAAGAAAAAAGGACAACCTTTGTATAAACTGTGGGGATTAGATACGGCTAAAAACCCTATTACAGATTATACCATCGGAATTGATACCATTGAGAAAATGGTAGAGAAAATGCAAGAAGTACCTTTTCCGTTGTATAAAATAAAATTAGGAACTGAAGAGGACATCAAAATTATTCAAGAACTAAGAAAACATACTGATGCTGTTTTTAGGGTAGATGCCAACACTGCGTGGACAGTAGAAGAAACCATCAAAAACTCGTTTGCCCTCAAAGAATTAGGCGTAGAATTTATAGAACAGCCCATGAAAGCAGACAACTGGGAAGGCATGAAGAAGGTATTTGCTGAATCTGCTTTGCCCATCATTGCCGACGAAAGTTGTATTGTGGAAGAAGACGTTGCTCGTTGCTTTGGGTTCTTTCATGGTGTAAATGTGAAACTGATGAAGTGCGGAGGCTTGACGCCTGCCCGTAGAATGATTGCGCAGGCACATCAACTAGGCTTGAAAGTAATGGTCGGTTGTATGACAGAATCAAATGTAGGCTGTTCGGCTATTGCCCAATTATTGCCTTTATTAGATTATGTAGATATGGACGGCATTTTGTTGGTAGATGACCAAATCTCAACAGGTGTTACTATCGACTACGGAAAAGTAATTTACGCCCAAGAAAACGGAACTGGAGCGAATTTGGTTTAATAAGCTGTGAGATTTGAGCTGTGAGCAATAAGATTTGCGCGATGAGCAGTAAGATTTGAGTGATGAGATTTTCAACTACAGATTAAAATAAGCTTTACCACTCACTTAACATCTTCTAAATTGCTCCCTGCTCAAATCTCATGGCTCATCGCTTACAGCTCAAAGCTACAAACATGAAATACCTTACTAATAAAATTCCCAGCAATACTTTAATAAGTGACGAGCAACGCTACCTTTGGTTTAGCGGTACTTCGTATTTGGGTATTCCCCACCATCCTGTTTTTAAAGAGAATTTTATTAAAGCAGTTGACCAATATGGTACATCTTGGGGTAGTTCTAGGAATAATACTGTTCAATTAAGTATTTATGACAAGGCAGAAAAAGTATTGGCAGATTTTGCAAAAATGCCTTCAGCACTAACCGTTTCGTCGGGTATGTGGGCAGGGCAATTAGTCGTTAATTTCTTAAAAAGTAAAGACAATGCTTTCTTTTTCGCTCCCAAAACTCATCCAGCCTTATGGAATGATTTTACGCAATCTTCAACTGATACCTATCAAGTTTGGGCTAAGACTATTGCAGAAACCATCAAAAATTCTGAGGCAAAAAACATCGTTATTTGTAGCGATACTGTAGGTTCTCCTTATGTTGAGTATTTTGATTTTGAATGGATTAAATCACTTCCAATTGATAAAAACATTACTGTTGTGATAGATGCTTCACATAGTTTTGGGATAGATTTACCTGAAATTCATTCAGACAATATTCGTTTAGTGATTACCTCCTCGCTCAATAAAGCGATGGGTATGACAGGAGGAGTGATTTTTTCTGATAATGATTTTATAGAACAAATCAGGTATTTCCCAATGTTTTCTGGAGCGTCGCCCATGATGCCCGCTTTGTTAGAAGCCTTTGTTACCTCTATTGAGATTTTTGATGAACAACGTGAAAAGCTATTAGATAACATTGACTACTTCAATCATTTAGTTAAGCCAGACCTTGGGATAGATTCCATCAACAATTACCCAGCTTATTGCACGCATCAGGTAGGTTTGCATGAATACCTAAAACAACATAGTATCATGACGGCTTGTTTTCCATATCCAACAGCTAATGATTTACCCGTTACCAGATTAGTAATAAGCGCCTTGCATACCAAAGAGAATTTGGAGAGATTAGCTAGGGTACTGAATAGCTGGCGGTAATGATTGATTTTTATACATGTTAATTGCAACATACTAAACTAACCATCAACTAATAAGCTAATGAAAAAACGATACAAATCTTTAAGCGTACAGCTTTTAACTATTCTTTTACTTGTGATTTCATCTTCTATTCAAGCACAGCAACTCAACACTGAATTGCTTCCGAAATTATTAGCCACCAAGCCAGAGCAATTTAAGGAGATTATTGACAATGCGGATAAATACCGCATTCAGATTCTTTATACGCAGATTGAAAGAGACAAAAAGAACCGTCCGACTTTCACTAGTTATGGTTTCAGAATCAATAACACGGAATACTTTTATCCAGCCAGTACAGTAAAGTTCCCTGCTAGTGTAATGGCTTTAGAGAAAATTAACAAGCTAAATATCAAAGGGCTTACTAAAGAAACACCCATGTTTACAGGAGCGGAATACGAACGCCATACGCCTGTTACAAAAGATTCTACTGCTGAAAATGGTTTGCCTTCGGTAGCACATTATATTAAAAAGATATTGATGGTTTCCGACAATGATGCTTTCAACCGTCTATATGAATTCATGGGGCAAGAAGCTTTTAATGAAACGCTTCGTCAAAAAGGTTATCAGGACACCCGTATTTACCACCGTTTACAAGTAGGTATGAACCGCGAGCAAAACCGTAGAACGAACCCTATTAAGTTTATGAATGGAGAGAAAGTACTTTATGAACAACCAATGGTAATTTCTGAAAAAAACTATGTTTCGCCTACGCCCATCACGATAGGTAAAGGTTATATGCGAGGTGACTCATTGGTAAAAGAGCCTTTTGCTTTTACTGATAAAAACTTTTTCCCATTATTAGAACAACAAGCTATACTAAAATCTGTACTTTTTCCCGAGGCTGTTTCTGTTAAACAACGTTTTCAATTGACTGATGCTGACTATAAATTCCTATATCAATATATGTCGCAAATGCCTACTGAAAGTACTTATCCGAAATACGAAGCCCCTGATTTTTACCCAGCCTATTGTAAATTTTTGATGTATGGAGGTAGCAAAGACGCAGTGATAAATCCAAATATGCGAATCTTCAATAAAGTAGGCGATGCTTATGGCTTTTTGTTGGACAATGCTTACATTGTAGATTTTTCAACAGGCGTAGAATTTATGCTAACAACGGTATTGCTATGTAACAATGATGAAGTTTTCAACGACGACCACTACGATTACGATACGGTAGGATTCCCATTCATGAAAAATTTAGGACAATTGATTTACAACTATGAACTAAGCCGACCACGTAAATTCAAAGCAGACTTAAGTAAGTTTAAGATGAGTTATGATAAGTAAAAAATACTACCTTTGCCCTACACTAATTATTATCAATACATGTTCACATTTTCTCAAACTTTCTATGAAAAAACTTATTCTTACCACTATTTTTCTTTTATCGTTTATTACCCTTATTCAAGCCCAAATAACATTAACACCTACATTTTATAATGTTTGTAGACGTGCAACCGTTGAACTACCTTTTATTTCCACTAGCAATTTTGAGCCCGATAATGCTTTTAAAGTTCAAATTAAAGAATCGTATTCAAATACTTGGACTGATCTTGTTAGCACTGGCAATAGTAGTCCGTTAAAATTTACAGTTCAAGACTCCTATCCAGTTAATCAATATAGTACTTATTATATTAGAATTATTTCATCAAAACCGCAAATAATTAGCAATGAGTATCCAATTCCCAGAATACTATCAGCTCCTACTATTAATTTAGTCGGTATTTTAGATCCTATTGTTAATCCGAATACTCGAGCAGACTTATTAGTAAATGGTTATGGAACATTTCCAATTAAAGTGGTTTTAGACGATAGTTCAAGCGTTAATATTAGCAATTTTGACTATGGTAGAGATTTTCCAGTATATCCAACTACCTCCAAAGAATACAAGATTGCCTATGCGGAAAATGTTTGTGGAAGAGGTACTGTAAGCGGTAGTACAAAAGTGACTGTTAATGAAATTGGTTTATTACCAGAATTTTATTTCACTGAAAAATTGTGTATTGGAAGCACATTAAAACTACCCTATTCGGCTAATGGCAAATTTAACAAAGACAATAAGTTTAAAATTATTTTAAAAGAGGTTTCGCAAGAAATGAAGGAATATGAGCTAGATGCAGTAGACAAAGATGGTTTTTTAGAAACAACAATTCCTTCCAATATTCACACGGGTATTGGATATATAGCTAGAATTTCAAGTAGTAGTCCAAAAGCCCTCTCTCCTTTTACAAATGAAGATTCATCTCCAACTAAATTAATTATTATCAGCGAGTCTCCTTCTGCAGAGATATCTTCTTATTATCCTACTGTCAGCTTTGATGATTATACTAGTCTAGGTATTGCATTAAAAGGATTTGGTCCATGGAGTATTACATTAAGTAATGGGATGTTTTTTCAAGATTTATCCCCATATTCTTTTAATTATTCCATTAATACCCCCTCTTTTAAACTTGAAAAAACTATAGACATCAAAATAGTATCTGCTTTCAGTGCCTGTGGTGTGGCTACAATTAATCCAAAATCAGTCACTATTACAGTCCCTAATAGTAATCAGCTTAAGATTGACCCACTTAAAGAAAATATTAACCTGTGTTTGGGAGAATCTTTTGAGGCTACTTATTCAACTTTCGGGAATTGGGGTAATGAAAAAGAGCTTTCTGCATTCTTAGCAGCAGGCCAACAATTGTTCTACAATAAAATTATTGTTCCAGCTACTTTTAAGGATGGAAAAATCAGAGTTACCATTCCTAATGATTTTTTCACGAAGACTTCCAGTGGTAATCTATATTTAGGAATCATTTACAAAAATGGGGCAATTGCATATAGCCCTTTTACAGTTACAGTAAATAGTATTAATCGCACAGTATTTTATAATGAAAGTGATATCATTACTATCCCAAGTAGTGGTGAAGCTAACTTACCTATATTTATTAGAGGCATAGGAGCAACAACAGTCATTCTGGATGATTCTACTTCACAAACTTTTTATCCTACTAATATAGAGGGAACAAAGTTTTCTTTTCGTGTAAAAGCACTAGAAACAACTACTTACAAAATAGCATCTTATAGCAATTTATGTGGCAAAGTTTCTTCAACTGAAGATCGCTGGGTAACAATCAAAGTAACAACTCCCCCAAAGAGTGCTATTTTATTAAATGCATTTCCCCAAAAAATATGTGTCGGGACAAGTGCTAACGTTTTTTTCAAAACGATTGGAAGCTTCAATAGTGATAACGATTTCAAAATAGAACTGAGTTCAAATAATGGAAAAACTATAATTTTAGGAACGGCAAAATCATCTCCAATTAAGATTAAAATTCCAGAAAATTTATTAGTTGATGGTTTAACTCCTTACTATATAAAAGTAGTATCAACAAACCCATCTTTAAGTAGCGAACAATCTAGAATTTACATTAACAAAATACCTTCTGCTAAACTATCCACCTCAGCAAATATCAGCGAAGGGATATTAAGCAATAAGCAAATATTATTCAATATAGTAAATTATGAAGGTTTAAGGGAATCCAATCTTTTAACTTTTTCAGATGGTTCTACTTATTATGGAAACGAAGATATATATAAGTCTTTTTCGGAAAGTAAGACGTTTTCTTTAGTTTCTATCAAAAATGAATGTGGCATAAATACCAATCCACAAAACGATTTTGTCGTCAATGTTACTCCTTTTATCATTAGACTTCCTGATGAAGGTTGGACAATATCGGAATGTGCAGATAAGTTAATTTCTTTCCCATACATAATAGTTGGAAACATGAAAATTGGAACAACCTTTACATTGCAAATTGCATCAAAAAAAGATTCAATTTTTAGAGATGTTGTTGTCAATACGTCTGATAATCCAATAAAATTTAAATTTCCTTTTAGTTTAGAAGAAGGCTTTTATTTTATAAGATTAACAAGTAATACTATTCCAAAAACTAATTCAACTTGGCAATTATTTAGGTTATACGCACCACCTATTGTTGAATTATCGACTAAAGATGGTTTAAACATGATTACAGTTAATGGAGAAGAATCTGCAGATTTAATTTACAAACTAAAAAAAGGTTCTTCTGGAAACTTTACTACTACTGATAATTATAACCAAACTTATATAAATTCTTTTTTTGATGCTTTTGATAAAAACGACATAATTCAAAAAGTTTATCCAACCAAATCAACCACATATACCTTAAAGTCAACAATAGGTGTAGCTTGTGGTTATGGCAGTATTTCTGGAAGTGTAAAAATAACGGTTAGACCTTCTGTGAAACTGAATAGTTTGGATAATTACACTATTTGTCCAGAAAAAGATATTCTTCTTAACTATTCTACTTTCGGTGAATTTGCTGATGATAATATTTTTAAATTTTCATTAGTAGATGACAAGAATAACAAAACAGAAATTGGTCAAACTAGTAAGATACAAGGAACATTGAAGTTAAAAATGCCTAAGACCTTTTCATCTTCCACTTATAAAATGGAAGTTAGTTCTACTAACCCTGTAACATCAAAAGAGTTGGTTTCTTTGCTAGGTGTATCGAATCTGCCTGACGTTACCCTTTCGGGAAACACTTCCATTAATCAAGGACAAATAACCTATATAAATATTATTAATAATGTAGGTATAACTAATTATAACACGAACTTAAAATTTACACTTTCAGATAATATCGAGAGGACTATTAATACTGGCAATACAAAGTATCCAATCTTAGTAAATCCCACCCAAACAACCACTTATACATTAAAGTCGGTATCAAATATATGTGGTATTGGCAAAATATCTGGGAGTGCGACAGTAATAGTAAATCCATATTCTGATAAAAACATTACTACAAGCCTTCAAAATAATGCACGTTATTTATGTTTAGGTACTACGCAAGAATTGTTATTTACTTATCAAGGAAACTTTACTGCTAATAATAAATTCTCCGTTCAAATTTCAGATAAAAATGGAGATAACTATAAAAGTATAGCTTCTGAAGGCAATAGTTCTCCTCTGAAATTTAAAGTCCCAGAAGACTTACCAACTGGTGATAATTATAGAGTACGAGTAGTAGCTTCAGATGTTAATGTCAGTAGTGCATCTAATATTTACCCATTGACAGTAAATACTATTTCAACGGCTGAGTTGGATTCAACAACTTACCTTTTTAGAGAAGGTAAACCTATAAACCTGAAAATTAACCTAACAGGTACACCTCCATGGTTTGTAAAATTTGGTTCTGACGAATTATTAACAGCTTATTCTCAGGCGATTTATTCATCTCCTTATATAAGAACAATTACTCCGATGATGCCCACCTCCTACAAAATCTTTGCTATAAGTGACGCCTATTGCTCAGGCAAAGTGTTAGGAACGGGAATTGCTAGGATAGAGCTTGTCACTGCCAATGAAGACCCTAGAGATTTGAATATAACGCTGTTTCCTAATCCAACATCTGACTTTATTAAGATTAGAAGTGACTATTTTAAAAATACAAAATTGAAGATTATTGATGCGCTAGGAAAAGATATGCTAGAACAAGATTTGGTTAAATCCGAAACTGTTTTGGATATCAGTAGTTTTAGCAGTGGCTTGTATCTTTTACAGTTCAACAGAGATAATAAAAGGGTAGTTTATAAAATCCAAAAACTTTAATTTTATTAGTACTAAACTCCTTTCAAGTGTTAAATTTGGAAGGAGTTCTTTTTTAGGGCTTTCTTAATTAGAAATACTTATGCATTTCATTCAATAATACTGCTTTAATCATCAACGCCATGAAAAAATACTTCCTTTTATTCATATTCATCAGTTTTGCAACTATTGCCAAACCGATAAAACCATATAAAAAACCTTTTATAAAACATATTGCTGATTCTTCTGTCACGCAAATTATCGATAGCTTTACTCAGCGGTTTGCACCTGACAAACGCACAGCTATCTTTCAAATTGATGCTTATCGAAAAGACAACCAATTGATTGTAACAGGTAAAACCAACCTGATTGAAGCCAAAAATGCTTTGGTTAATCAGCTGAAAGCTCATAATACTGTTGTGGATGAAATAAAAATCTTGCCTGAGGCTGAGTTGGAAGACAAAATTTATGGCTTGGTTGAAGTTTCTGTTTGTAATATTCGCTATTCGCCTCGCCATAGTGGCGAGTTGGCATCACAAGCTTTGATGGGAACACCTGTGAAAATTTTAGAAAGAGAAGACAACGGTTGGCTACTTATTCAAACGCCTGACAAATACATTGCTTGGGTAGATAGAGGAGCCATTACTGCCATCAATAAAGGTCAATTAACACGTTGGGAGACAAGTAGTAAAATTATATACACTCGTTCGTATGGTGTTGCCTATTCTGAACCCAATGTCAATTCAGAGACTGTTTCTGATTTAGTGGCTGGCTGTATCCTGGAAATACAGGCTGAAAAAGACGATTTCTTTCAAGTAATCTTTGCGGATAATAGAAAAGGATTTGTGGCTAAAAACGAAGCAAGTATTTATAATAAATGGCTTTCAGGACTAAATATTACTGGGGAGAGTCTTGATAAAACATCAAAACGATTAATGGGTGTACCGTATTTATGGGGTGGTACTTCATTCAAAGGTGTTGACTGTAGTGGTTTTACAAAAACGGTTTATTTTTTGAATGGCATTATGCTTCCTCGTGATGCTTCGCAACAAGTAATGGTGGGTGAAACCGTTGATAAATCAGGGAATTGGGCAGACTTGAAAACTGGAGATTTATTATTCTTTGGCGAAAAGCGTGAAGACGGTTCTGAAAGAGTAGTACACGTAGCCATGTGGCTAGGAAATGGTGAATTTATCCATGCCTCTGATAAAGTAACTATCAGCAGTATGATTGCTACTGCACCAAATTTTGATGCTTATAACTTTAAAAGATACCTGCGTGCTAAACGTATTTTAAAAACGGGGATGGTTGGTGTCAGTGCTTTAAAGAGCGATAAGGTGTATTAATAAACAAAGCAGAATGTATTTTTAATTTTGGGGATAAATTTAAAACCTATTAATTACCCACATCTTTGTAAATACTTGCTTTCAGCTCTTATCACTAGCGAGGGACTTAAGTCCCTCGCTAGTGATAGATAAGAGTTGGATAAAATTACGAGCCAAAAATACCCTTAATCTTACCCCATAGTCCTTTAGATGCCTCTTTTGCTTCTTCTATCTTTTCAGCAGCCACTACTTTAGCTTCTTCAAGGCTTTCTGCTACGTCCTCTTTCAAATCGGTTAGCTCTTCAATAGCGTCTTCTTTCAAGGCTTTTGCTTTAGCAGCAACATCAACGCTTTTTAGCTCTTCTATTTTTTCTGCTACAGTTTCTTTTACCGAAGCTAGTTTTTCTGAAGTATCTTCTTTTAGTTCTGCTATTTTCTCAGCAGCAGCAGTTTTGGCTTCTTCAAATTTTTCAGTTGCCTCGGCTTTTACTTCATCAAACTTCGCAGTAGCTTCTGTTTTCAGCTCTTCTGCTTTGGCTGAAAAATCGGTATTTTTTAGTTCCTCGATTTTTTCAACAACCGCTTCTTTTACGGCCTCTATTTTATCTTTGGCTTCTTCTTTCAATTCTTCCACTTTGGCAGCAAAATCACTGCTTTCCACTTCCTCAACTTTCTCGGCAACAGTTTCTTTTACTTCTTCAAGTGTTTCTGTAGCTTCGACTTTCAATTCGGCAGTTTTACTAGTTACATCTTCTTCAATATCTTCAATTTTTTCAGTAGTTCCTTCAACAACTTCAGCCTTTATTTCTTCCACTTTTTCTGGAATTTCGGCCGCTTTTTCTTCAATTGTCTCAGTAGCTTCTGTAGCTAAGCTTTCTACCTTCTCAACTATTTCAGCTTTGTCTTTTGCTAATTCTTCTTTAGCTTGTTGTTCTTCTTTTTTCATAATTAATGTTTGATGTTTATTTATAACAAATATGAAAAAAATTAAGCAAACTCACTAATAATCAATACAATAAGTTGTTGCATTTAAAGAGAATAAGTTAACAAAATCAAGAGATTAAGTAATCGCAATATATCAATGATGTTAAAAGTCCGCAAACTACAAAGGAACATTGTAATCCATAAAAAATTTCATTAATTACAACACTCCCTTATAAAAAGCAAACCTTTTATTTCTAGCGAGGGGCTTAAGTTCCTCGCTAGAAATAAAAGGTTAAAGTTTAATCGCACTACTGAGCAGAAGGGAAGCTTTTAAACACCTCCTTTTTTATCACTTTTAAATGCAAAAACCAATATTCCTATCGCAAAAAGCACTACTGGAACGCTTAACCATTGACCCATGTTAAATTCCATTTGGTTTTCAAAAGCTACTTGGTTCTCTTTTAGAAACTCATAGAAGAATCTAAGGATGAAGACATATAGCAAGAAAATGGCTGTCATAAAACCATTGGTTGTTTTTTCTTTTTTCCTTGACCAAAACCACATTAATATTCCAAATAACACCAAACAAGATAGACATTCATATAATTGAGAGGGGTGACGAGGCACTACTTCGAAATAATCATGACCAAGCGATGGGTCATTAAAGAATTTAAAAGCCCAAGGCACATCCGTTTGCTTCCCTACAATTTCCGAATTCATTAAATTACCAAAACGAATTAATGCTCCGCCTAAAGCTGCCGTTGGAACTACTCTGTCAGTAACGTATAAATAAGGAGTATTCCGTTTTTTTGAATACAAATAAAAGGCAATTAACATCCCGATTACCGCACCATGTGAAGCCAATCCTGCATATGGTGGCGTAATCATACTAGTGAAAAAATGAACTGGGTCTTTTAATAATAATGGATATTCATAAAAGAAATAATGCCCCATTCTAGCACCAATTACTGTGGCAATCATTGCATAAAGCAACAGTTCATCGGCTTCTTCTACTGGTCTGCCTTCTTTTTTAAAGATGTAACTCAATACTTGGTAGCCTGCTAAAAAAGCCATTGCAAACATTAGTCCGTACCAACGAATTGGGAAGCCGAAAACCTCAAAAATTTCTGGTGAAGTATGCCAGTCAATGTATGTTAATAACATTTGAATATGTTGATTTTAAAATAAAATTATTTTCAAAAATACTGCTTTTATCCCTAAAGCCTTTCTTTTGTTTTATTAAAATGCTATAAACTAATTTACCTTTCGTTTATAGTGCTAAGAAAGCTTCTAAGCCTCCTTCAAGATTTCTCATGTGTTGAAAGCCTTTTTTGGCTAATATTTTTCTGGCTATTTCACTTTGCAAGCCTGAATAACAAACAATAATAATTTCTTTGTCCTTCAAATGCACTATGCTCTCTACAGAAAGCAATAATTCATCTAAAGGAATTTGTATACCTCCAACATCAAAATCTTCAATTTCATAGGGTGTTCGGATGTCTAAAATAGTAAGATTTGCCAAACGCTCTTTAAATTCCGTAGCCGTAATACTGGATGAATTCATGTTAAATAAAAGTGGTCTGCCTTCCGACAGACCACCCGAAATATGCTTTTAATCGGAACAAAAGATTAGTCTAATTGATTCCAAGCTAAAATACCCCCTAATACATTTCTAACATTGGTATAACCATTGGCTGTTAAAAATGCTTTTGCTTGACCTGAACGAGCACCTGAACGACAATGAACAATTATTTCTTCGTTTTTCCAAGCTTCAATCTCATCCAAACGGTCAGGTAATTCGTTCAAAGGAATCAATTTAGCGCCTAAATTTTGCTCATCGTATTCATATTCATTTCTTACATCAAGAAAATTGAATGTTTCGCCTTTGTCAATTTTTTCTTTAAGTTCTTCTACCGTAATATCCATTATATTGGGATTTTATTTATTGTTAATTTTAATGACTTATCCATATTTTTCTGACAAATGTATTACGTTCATTTGAAAGTCGCAAAAGATACATTCCAGAATTTAGATGTTGTAAACTAATCGATTGACTATCAACATTTTCCTGTAAAATACTTCTCCCAAAAAGATCTAAGATTTCAACATTTTTTAAAGAAGAGTCGTTCCAATGAATCACATCAGGACTAGGATTAGGCGAAACCACCAAGTTTTTATCTTGAATTTCTTGTTCGTTTCCTAACACAACATCCAAAGGTTTCCCTCCCATCACAGGACGAATCATCATGCTTCCTCTGATGGCTTTATAAATACTTGTATCGGCATTAGCTACGTTCGTCCAAGCGTTACTGATACTGAAAAAGTGTTTGTTGGTAAACTGTGCTGAGTTTTTATCTAAGCCTACAATAATGGGTTCATCATCTGTTAATTGAAGGTAACCAACATAAAAAGTATCCGTAACCGCCACAGGGTCAATAGCGTATTCTATAAATCCATTCTGAATATCTGAGTACTGTACTTTTGTATAAAGCCCTCTCAGGATTTGCCCTGGCTTACCTTTGTCATTGCCCATTACTTGCAATGTAATAGCATTCCCAGCAATACTAGTGAGCGACGGTTGAAGGTTAATACGAATAGCCTTTACGACGTCAGCTTTATTGTTGACAAACTGTACGGCTACTCGACCAAAGCCTTTTTTCAGATAAGCTCCTGCTTCGGCTGTACCATCATCATAAGCATAATAATTATCCAGTGCTACAGTCGTTGAAATGGTGTCGTTTTGGGTAAGAATGCTATTTCTAAAAGAGATATTACTAGCATCTTGTGTGCCCAAAAAGAATTTCATATTCAAATATGCCTTATCGCCAGAAACTTTACTGGTAAAATTATTTTTGAATTTGAATACTTTTGAAGCTCCCGCAGTCAAGGCATCTCGTCCTACTCTTTGGTCTTTTTGTAAGGTATCACTGCCTGCATTTAAATTGAGGTTTCGTACAGAATAATAGATATTTACGTCATTGTTATTGCTATACAAATTGTTCACCTTTACACCTGTAGAGTCATTAATTTCAGCGGCTGGCGAGGGCTTTCCAGCCAAAAACTGAACCATTGGCATAGCCCTATATCGTTTCAAGACTGGCTCGATATTATCACTACAGGCAATGTCTTTTAGATAAGAAACCCTTTCAAATTTATTGGTCTGATTATTCAGAATATTTCCCAAAATATACCCATTGATAGAATTATCGCTTTTCTTAGCCAAGCATACGTAATCTAAATGCCAAACATCAAACTGTCCCGATTTTCGACCAAAACTTTGAAAACGGAATTGAAAATTACCATGAAAATACAAGCTAGCACGAATGGGTAATATGACCTGACTAAAATTGGCAGGTAGGTTTACGCCTTTCTGTACCCAAACAGTATTCCATGTGTTGCCATTTGTCAAGAATTGTAATGTTAAAGAATCTGACAAATCTGGTTGTTCGCCTAGTCCTTTACCTTGCCAAAAGAAACTGAAATACAGGGAATCTGAGGGGCTATTTACAGACAAATTGATGGGTAATGATGTGAGCGTATCGGTAGCTCCCTGAGTAAGTTGATTCGTAAAATCATAGGGAAAACCATTCGCTTGAAGTCCATCAAAAGTAGCAACATTTACCGTTGGCTGATTGACCGCTAAGGTATTATTCACAAAAACGCCTCCGCCTGTTTGCCAAAGTGAGGGTATAGCTTGTCCATTTTTTGCAGTCGAAAAATCATCAAAAAATGGAAGAGTTAAAGCCGTAATTCTAGCCCGACTTTGAGGGAAATCTTCTACTACGTGTTTGACTGGAACCGTAAAAAACTGAGCATTTGAAACTTGATGAGTAAGCAATAAGAGTAGAAAAATAAAGAAGTGTTGCGTGAAACCACACAACACTATATTTTTTGATTGATTTAAATCAGAAGATATTTTTTTCATGAAATAGTTTAAAAGTAAAATATCAATTCGGTGGATTACCAGCTACCCAAAGGTCTACCATGTCTCCAGAATGCACTTTGTTACCATTTTCGCATTCAGGATTTTGTTTGATAATCGTTCCTGCTGGTTCTGTAGAGGTTGGGTCATAAATAACAGTACCAATCTGTAAACCAGAGCCTTTGATAACAATCTGAGCTTCGTCATACAATTGTCCTACCACACATGGCACATCCATTTCTACTGAATTGGTTCCATTGCCTACTACCAGTGTAACTTTAGAGCCTTTTGCAATTAACGAACCAGCATCGATTTTCGTACCTTCGAACTTCACTTCTAATACTTCATTTTGGCGACTATCGTTCTGATATTCTAAATCAGGCTTTAACAAACCCGATACCAATAACTGTTGTTCGGCACTTCTAACAGACATCTCTGTAAGCTTGGGCAGCTTAATCATGGGTGCTGTTTCAGTATTAATGGTCAAATAAATTTTTCGTCCTTGTTTCACTTTTGAGTTTTCCAAAGGATATTGCGAAAGTACAGTTAGAGGTTTTACGCCAGCCGTAAAAGTACTGTCAGTTACTTCAAAATCAAGATTTCTTTCATCCAAAAGGTTTTCTGCCTCCTCCATCGTCAACCCTTTTAAATTAGGAACAGTAATAGCATCGCCGTGATTGGTGCTCCAAGGCAAATACACGAAGAAAAAACCAAAAAATAGAACCATTAATAACAAGGTTATGATGGCAGCATGGATATAAACGTCTTTTTTTGAATTGGTGGAAATTTTCATCATTGTTTTTTAGGGAAATATTAACGTCTATCTGTTAGCATTATTTAGTTTACAATATGTTTAAACAAATATTGGGCTTGATTATAAATAATAAAACCTATTCTCATTAGCTTACTTTTCTTGTCTTGAAACAAGAAAAGTAACCGCGCGGCGGACCGCAAAAGAAATTCAAGAAATTCCGAATCGCATCGGCGAACCGACTCGCTTCGCTCAAACAGCGGAATTTCGAAAAGGTTTACACACTAAAATTATAAACCACTCAATTCCAGATACTTTTATTATTTAAACATACTCTTGATTAGATAATAAATCTACTTTTTTAAATATTTGAGATATTTACCAACTGATAAAGGATATTTATGTTGCAATTTACAAGATATTCATTTGAGAAGAATAGATTTCGTAATATTTTAACATATTGCATGATATTTAAGCATTCACGATTTTATGATGGAAAACAATATTATTTTATTAACCGATAGTTACAAAGTAAGTCATTACAAACAATATCCCGAAGGCACCACACAAATTTATAGCTACTTTGAAAGTCGTGGGGGTAAATTTGAGGAAATTACTTTTTTCGGTTTACAATATTTATTAAAAGAATATTTAGCAGGACAAGTTGTTACTCAACATAAAATAGACCGTGCTGCCAAATTGTACGAAGCGCATTTTGGCAATGCTTCTTTATTCAACAAAGCGGGTTGGGAATATATTTTGCACAATCATGGTGGACGCTTACCCATCAGGATAAAAGCTGTACCCGAAGGAAAGGTTATCCCGACCCACAACGTAATGATGACGGTAGAAAACACAGACCCAAATTGCTTTTGGTTAACTAATTTCTTAGAAACGCTTTTGCTTCAATTATGGTATCCAAGCACCGTAGCTACCATCAGCAGAGAAGTAAAAAAAGTAATAAGTCATTATCTTGAAGAAACAGGCGACCCTACTACGATTGATTTTAAATTACATGATTTTGGTTTTAGAGGCGTAAGCAGTGTAGATAGTGCAAGTATCGGCGGAGCAGCCCATTTGATAAATTTTATGGGAACTGATACTGTTGCAGCATTGACTTTTATCCAAGCTTATTATGGCAACGAAGACGATATGTTTGGATTTAGTATTCCAGCGGCAGAGCACAGCACTATTACGAGTTGGGGAAAAGAACATGAAGTAGATGCCTATCGAAACATGTTAGCACAATATCCAGAAGGCTTGGTGGCGGTAGTAAGCGATAGTTATGACATCTATCATGCCTGTGAAAAATTATGGGGAGAAGTGCTAAAAGATGAAATTCTAGCTAGAAAAGGCACCTTAGTAGTTCGTCCTGATAGTGGTGAACCAAAAGAGATAGTACTGAAAGTAGCGGAGATTTTAGGGGAGAAGATTGGTTTTACCCTTAATTCAAAGGGATATAAAGTACTGCATCCAAATATCAGAATAATACAGGGTGATGGTGTAAATTATGAAAGTATTGGAGAGATTTTGGCACATTTAAAAAATCATGGTTGGAGTGCCGACAATGTGGCTTTTGGAATGGGAGGAGCTTTACTACAAAAGGTAAATCGTGATACCCAAAAATTTGCTTTTAAGTGTAGCGCCGCTACGATTAATGGAACAGAACAAGAGGTTTTTAAAGACCCTATCACCGACCACGGTAAATTAAGCAAAAAAGGCAGATTGAAATTAGTTTTTGAAAACGGTACTTACCACACAAAAAAACAAGAAGAAAGCGGTGAGGATATTTTGGAAACAGTCTTTGAAAATGGTGAGGTTCTGAAAGAAATTAGTTTTGCGGAGGTGAAGGGGAATAGTAATTAGTCGCATCTCCAAACCCTATCGTCCATCGTTCCAACATGACGAAGCGAGCGAGTTTTCATTCTTATTTCTAGCGAGGGACTTAAGTCCCTCGCTAGAAATGCAAGATCAATATATGGAGATTAGCCCCAATTTACAAGCTCTTTATCTTTTCTAAACTCAAAGCTCAATCACCCCTAATCTCTCCTCCCCTTATTATTCCCTCTAAAAGGTTTCCACTCTTTGTTTTCAGGTTTTACAAAAGGTTTTTTCTTTTTGTTTTTATCTAAGCTTCCAGCATTGTTTGGAATAGATTCGTTCACTACAATTTTTCTTTCGTCTATTTCAGCACCATTCAATGATTCAATCGCTAATTGAGCCTCAGCATCGTTTGGCATTTGCACAAACGCAAAACCTTTGTTCTGACGCGTAATTTTATCAATCACAATTTTAGCAGAAGTTACTTCGCCATATACTTCAAAAATCTCTTTCAGTCTTGCATCCTTCCACTTGAAAGGAATACTTCCTACATAAATATCCATTGTTTATTATTTTATTTCACTACAAAGGTAAGCAATATACCATACTATGGATACTATTTAGATGATTCGTTTGCTAGCTTTTTAATTGTGTGAACGAAAAATGTTTATTCTCTTAGTGATTACCATATCGTTTTTCACCTGCTAAAATTGCCACCTTCAATTTATTGTCTGGTGTTGGCAACGGACAAGTAGCGTAAGGCGTAAATGCACATGGCGGGTTATAAGCTTTATTGAAATCTATATAGGTGAATCCGTCAGCATCTGGCTTAGGCACTTCCAGAAATCTACCTCCGCCGTAGCTGTCATGTTGGTTGGTTAAGTCGCCAAAGACCAAACTCAAATCATTGCCCGAACTAGTGGCATCTAATGAATACTCTTTACCATCTACAGTAAATACTAATTTGCCTGGTGAATCTTGTTCATAGGTACGTCCCGTAATATCTGTAATCTTCAACTTTTTGCCTTGAGTAGGCACAAATTTAGCTTTTATACGCCAGTTTTCACTGATTGGGAAGGTATTAATCCCTTTAAATTCTTTCAAAATCGGACTTTCTAAGTCGCGCAAACGAATAGCATATTGTTCACCTCTTTTGATAACAAACCAACGCAGAGACTTGTGTTTAAGCACTACAGGTCTGCCTTCGTATCTGCCTTCGTATGGAAACAAGATTGTTTGATTTACGGGTTGTTCTCCATTATAAACCGAAGTATTATTATAAGCTTCAAAGGTTACTTTACCGTCTTTCAAAATAATTTTGCCCAAATTAGCATCGCTATGGTCTGATGGAAAAACTATTTTGTTTTTAGCATCACCACCAATGGTATTTTCACCTTCCTCAAGCCAAATTAAGCCTGCCAGATTTAGCCAACCATTCTCACTTTTCAAGCCTTCAATGCGTTTTTGTTGCCAGCTTTTTATTTCACTTTCATAAGGAGAGTCAAGCCTAAAGGCAGAAATGAGTACTGATAATAATATCACGGATAGGATTATACTATTTTTTTTCATGGAATTTAGATTGATTGATAAAGGTTCTAAGTAATAAACACTATATAATCTACCTTTTAAATAGATTTAATATCAAAATTAATAGAAAAATTGTAAAACGCAATTGCTTACTGCTGTATCCTACTAAAAATCACACGGTTCGTAAATATTCTACCGAAATGTTATCTATCTTTTCTAATTTCCCTAGAATCTGGTTGGCCAATGATTTTCTGAAATCAATTTCTATTGTACACTGGTTATCAAAGACTTGATTCTTGATTTTCAAATCAAAATCCTTGACCACCTTCATCACATCATTCATTTGGATATATTCAAATTGCACTTGGTAGACTTCATTAACTGTCTTCTCAACCACATCTGCTAACGAAAGGGCTTCTTCTGTAGCTGATTTATAAGCATTGATTAACCCCGGAACACCCAATAATGTTCCGCCCCAATAGCGGACTACTACTACCAGAATATTGGTAATATCTTTGGATAAAAGCACATTCAATATCGGGCGACCAGCCGAACCCGAAGGCTCGCCATCATCGTTTACCCTGAAATTGGTTTTATCTAATCCCAAGCGAAAGGCATAGCAAAAATGCACCGCTTTGAAATGCTCTTTACGGAGTGGTTCTATCAAAGCTTTTACTTCCGATTCTTGTTCTATATGATAGGCAAAAGCAAAAAACTTACTGCCCTTATCTTTAAAAAGCCCTTCTGCGGGACTTTCTATTGTTTTGTATGTATCTTCCAATTAATTTGAAAATTTGGTGATTTGAAGATTTGAAAATGATTAAACTTCTTGATTTGAGAATTTGAAGATTTGAAAATGATTCAAGCTTTTGATTTGATGATTGAAATTCAAAACTGACTATTCTAATATTTTCAAATTTCCAAATCTTCAAATTTTCAAATTAGCCAGTTTTCAAATTAAAACATCTATTCCCTTATCTTGATAAACTTTAATATCTTCAATATTCGCATTCGTAATCAATACATCTACCAAAGTAATCGGAGCGAACGTTAAGTACTTATCCTTTCCCAGTTTTGAAGCATCACAGAGAAAATATTTCTTGGCTGAAGCATTTGCCATCGCTAAAGTAATGCTGGCCTCATCTTCTCCAAAGGCACTTAGTCCGTTTTCTGGTGAGATGCCATCAACACCCAAAAAGGCTTTATCAACTTTATAGCGAGCGATATGTTCTTCAGCAATTCTACCATGCACCGCTTGGCGTTCTTGGTCGATTTCTCCTCCAATCAGGTTGATTGATACTTGACTATTCATCAATTCATAAACCACAGGCAATGAATTAGTAATGACTTTAATCCGCTTGTTTTTGATAAATTGACACATCCTGAAAACAGTACTGCCACAGTCCATCAAAATAATATCACCCTCTTGAATCTGCTGTGCGGCTAGCTGGCAAATCTTATCTTTTTCCTTGGCATTTACTGCTGTTTTGTTGGCAAACGTAAAAGGCATTTGTGCCAAAGCAAGCTTCATTGCCCCGCCATGAGTACGAAACAACAGACCGTCGGTAGCCATTTGTTGCAAATCTCTACGGATAGTAATCTCTGAAATATCTAAAGCTTGGGCAAAATCTTTTACCTCCGCTTCTCCCCTTTCTTCTAAAATTTTTAGAATTATCTGCTTTCTATTTTGAAAACTCATAAAAACATGATTAATTTGTTCAAAAATAATCAATAATTATCAAATATAATCATAAAATGATTCCAAGCATCAAAATTAAGAAAACCGAGGTACTTTCAGACAATTGGTACACATTACGCAAAATAACTTTTGACATCGAGCAAAAAGATGGCTCATGGGTAACACAATCAAGAGAAGCATACGACCGTGGCAATGGGGCGGTGATTTTATTATACAACATAGCCAACAAAACGGTGATATTGACCGAGCAATTCAGGATGCCGACCTATCATAACGGAAACCCGACAGGTATGTTGATTGAAGCTTGTGCGGGTTTGTTGGACGAAGACAATGCGGAAGATTGTATCAAACGAGAAACCGAAGAAGAAACAGGTTTTAGGATTACTGAGGTAAAGAAGATTTATGAAGCATATATGTCGCCCGGTTCGGTGACGGAGATACTTTATTTCTTTATTGCCGAATACGACAAAAGTCAGCAAGTAAGCGAAGGTGGCGGTGTAGAGGGCGAACACGAAAACATTGAAGTATTAGAATTGCCTTTTGAAAAAGCCTTTGCCATGATAGCAACTGGCGAAATAAAAGACGCCAAAACAATCATGCTTTTACAATATATCAGACTAAACAATATACTATAATGCCAAATAACCAACCAATGATGATATTAGTAGCGGGACCATATCGCTCAGGTACGAATGACGCCCCAGCTTTGATAGCAGCCAACGTAAAAGCCATGACCGACACCGCCTTGGAATTGTACCGAATGGGACATATTCCAGTATTAGGTGAATGGTTTGCCCTACCCTTAATTGAAGCAGCAGGTTCAAAAGAAGTGGGCGACGCTATATTCAATGAAATCTTTCATCCAGTTGCTATCAAACTAATTAGCCATTGTGATGCAGTATTAAGAATTGGCGGAGCATCTACGGGTGCAGACGAAATGGTGAATGTTGGAGTGGCGAAGGGGAAAATGGTGTTTTATGATGTGCGGGAGATTGGCTTGGTTGAATAAACTAAAATTGTGTTATACCAAGAAATTTTACCGTATAATAAGTTTCGTGGAATTATTGGGGTGAATGTTTTTGATTAGGTTGGGGAATTGGTAGATTGGGGATTAAATAGATTTTATCTATAGCAAAGCTTCAAAAAATAATTGATTATATCAATAATACAGTATAACATTCAAATATTGTAGAGTCTAACATAATTTTTTGAATACCTATATAAATAATCTAAACAGATAATTTACCACTCTTAATGATTAACAAGTTTACCATGAAAAAAATAACAATTAAAGACATCATTAAATTCAGAAACAAATCTGACAAAAATAAAAAGAATTTTGTATCCAATTTAAAACTTGACCCAAAAAAAACAACCCAGAAAGTGGTGGAGATTATTGGATTAGTTGCTTAACTGCAATCAGCAATAGCTATAAATTAGATAACTTACAATTCATAATCAACAAAAGAGATGAGTTAGATACAAAAAATGAAGAAACGGACTATAAAAGAACCAAATTAATGTATCAAAGAAACCTTGACATTCTATCTAACTTTGAAGATTTTGATTTTAAGAAATGGAGACCTACAGAGAGTTTGAAATTTATAAAAAAACATAAGGATAATTCTATTTTGATGATTAAAGGTTTGCCAATACAAGTATCCCCTCACCATATTTTCACATTTCAGAAGAATGATATTCAAGAAATGGGAGCCATTTGGTTTATTGCTAAATTGAATGGATTTACAAAAAATGAATTGGGAATGTTCGCAGATATTTTATTTCAAAACTTAAAAACTAATTTTTCGAATAAATATAATATAAGCTCTAAATATTGTATAGCAGTAGACGTATTTAATAATTTTGATGTAAATTATTCCCAATTAGAAACGGGTGAAATTTCACCAATTTTGAATCTAACGTTAGATGAAATAAAAAAATTAATGTAGCAAAAGTAAATAAAACTTAAATACGTTTAAAGAGAAGAGCTTGGTTAAATTTTCTCTATTTGCACCTATATCCTAAACTAAGACTCATTTGCAATTAATCTTTTAAAGTTAAAATTTACTACAAAACTATAAACAAGTATAATTCTATATGATTTGTCCACAAACAGAATTTCAAGACACACTTATTCAAAATCTACATCAAAATGTTATAGATATTCCTACACAACAAATCAATGAAATTTACACAAATTTCAGAACATCCTTTAATGAGAATGCTGATAATAAAGTTACAGAAAAACACTTTGTTTTAAACCGTTCCTTGATTTCTTCAAAACAGAACATTGCTGATGATGCTTGTCTGTTAGGAATAGATTTCCCCTCATGGTTTAGTAAATCCCAAAATCCAAAACTAAAAATTATGGTTATGGGTATTGACCCTCTTCGAAATGAAAGCAATTTTAAAGACCTAAATGCAGACCTTAACAACAATGTAATTATTGGAACTCCTTATGCACTCCATATACCTAAAGCACGCATTAGTGGAACAAAAC
>NZ_JBWKYN010000086.1:0-24232 GCF_059423785.1 Arcicella sp. GW458-12-2-14-TSB2
CGATTTACAGAATAAGAATAGCCATTCACAATATCTTGTGGACAAATTTTGCCCAAAATTCGGGATGACTCATGTTTGTTTTATTTGCGATATGATAGTAAAACGCCAGACAGTATGTTTTTGTTTCATCATTGAAAAATTATTAAACTATTTTTCAAAATAAAATTAAATATTTTCAAAGGGCTATTTAAAAGCCCTCAGTTCCATAAAAAAGAGCAAGTCTCAACAAATTTTCGGAACTTTGTATTTATTAATAGTATCAAAATTTGAAAATCCAAGATTAGCATGCGTCTTCATCGCCCATTAGTGATAGCAACCGTAAAGGCTCTGCAAGAAATATTTTTTGTTAAGAATCCTCGTCAAGCCGACCGAGTAATTGAACAGACTTTGAAATCGAATAAGCAATGGGGTAGTCGCGACCGTGCCTTTATTGCCGAAACTACTTATGAAATTGTCCGCTACTGGCGTTTAATACTTTTCTCGAACAATCTTTATGAAGATAAACTCAAAGCCCCTTACTTCTGGCAAATTGTTGGCTCATGGTTATTAATCAAAAAACGTTTGTACCCAAATGCTGATAATGTTGAGTTCTTGCCAAAATGGGACGAATTTTCACATATCCAAGCGGGCAAAATATTAGACCGCTTTGAAGAAGGTATGCTAATCCGTAAAATTCGTGAATCTGTACCTGATTGGCTCGACCAATTATGTGAAGAAGAAATAGGCGATGAAAAATGGTCGGAAGAAATCATGGCGATGAACGAACAAGCACCCGTAGTGCTAAGAGCCAATAGATTAAAGACTAATCAAGATAAATTACAAGATTTATTGGATGCAATAGATATCGAAACCATCGTTCCAGAAGGTCTGCCAGATGCGTTGATATTAAAACAACGCCAGAGTATTTTTAGAACTGATTATTTCAGAGAAGGATTCTTTGAGGTACAAGATGCAGGCTCGCAACTGATTGCCCCATTCTTGGATGTACAGCCCGGCATGAGAGTCATTGATGCCTGTGCTGGTGCAGGGGGAAAATCGCTTCACCTAGCGGCTTTGATGGAAAACAAAGGGAAGATTGTAGCGATGGACGTGGAGGAATACAAGCTGGTTGAATTAATGAAAAGAGCCAAAAGAAATGGTGTAGATAATATAGAAGTAAAATTGATTGAGCCTAAAGTATTGAAAAAATACGAAGCTAGTGCCGATAGATTATTGCTTGATGTACCGTGTTCTGGTTTAGGTGTAATTCGTAGAAACCCTGATTCTAAATGGAAATTGACGCCAGAATTTATTGATAACCTCAGAGTAACGCAATGGAATATCCTTACTGAATATTCTGCGATGCTCAAAAAAGGGGGAAAAATGGTTTTTGCTACTTGTAGCCTTTTACCTTCTGAAAGCGAAAATCACATTAGACGCTTTATGGCTGAGTTTGGTGACCAATGGGAGTTTTTAGGCGAACGCCGTACTTCTACTGCTAAAGAAGGTTATGATGGATTTTACATGGCTTGCTTGCAGAAAAAATAGGATTTTGCATAAAAAAACACTCAAAATGAATCATTGAGTGTTTTTTTTATGTTCTTTTACTATATTTAGTATATCTATTTACTTGTTTAGTAGTATCTAATAAAATTTCTGTAAAACTTATCAACAACTAACATCATTAAATTACACAATGAAAAAATTAATCATTTTATTTTTAATCACACTGATTGGGCAAAACGTAGATGCACAGGTGGCTACTCGTTGGCGCGCAACTATTCAAACCGACGGTGGTTCATTACCTTTTGGTCTTGAAATTAAACCTACTAAGAACAAAAAAAAGTTTGATGTTTACGTATTAAATGCCGCTGAAAGATTCAAAACAGATGAAGCTACTTTAGAAGGCGACTCGCTGATTATTCCTATTTCATTATTTGATGCTGAAATTATAGCGAAGAAAGGTGATAAGAACCTTACAGGCTTTTATCGTAAAAATAAGGGTCGTAAGTCTTTTGCACAATCTCCATTCCAAGCTACTTTAGGTTATGCATTCAGATTCAGAACCAATAAAATGGCGATACTTGGTAATACTACAGGTAAATGGTCTGTGAATTTCATCAATGCTGAAACTCAAAAAGCTAGTTATGCTGTAGGGACTTTCCAACAAAAAGGTACTACCGTAACAGGTTCATTCTTGACAACCACTGGCGATTACCGCTATATGGATGGTAATATTGTTGGCGATAGTCTGTTCCTTTCTACTTTCGACGGTTCGCACGCTTTCTTATTAAAAGCAAAAGTTGAAGGTGACCAAATCACAGGCAAATTTTACGGCGGTATCAAAGGGTTCAGAAACTTTGAAGCGAAAAGAGATGACAACGCAAGTCTCCCCGATTTAAGTAAAATCACGTTATTGAAAGATGGCTACGATCGTTTTGATTTCTCATTCTTGAATGAAAAAGGCGAAAAAGTTTCTCTTTCAGACAATGCTTATAAAGGCAAAGTGGTAGTGGTACAAATTTTAGGCTCATGGTGCCCGAACTGTATGGACGAAACTAATTATTTGGTGCCTTTTTATAATAAAAACAAAGCACGTGGTTTTGAAGTAATTGGTTTAGCTTATGAGAAATCGACTGACACAGAATTCTTTAAACAAAAAATGGCATTACTTCGCAAACGTTTCGGTATTGATTATCAGTTATTAAATGCAGGGCTAAACAATTCAGAAAGTGCATCCCAAAGTTTGCCATCGCTCAATCAAGTTATCGGTTTCCCTACAACCATCATATTGGATAAGAAAGGAGTTATTCGCTTAACACACGCAGGTTTCTCTGGTCCAGGTACAGGTAAATATTATACTGAATGGGTGAAGGAGTTTGAAAGTAAAATTGATGAGTTGATAAAAGAATAACAATAACCTTTCTTTTAGTCGGTGACTTAAGTCCTATCGATTACCCACATCTTTTAAAAAAGTTGAAATGAAGATGTGATTATTGATAAAATTGGTTTGAATGGGCTTAAATCGCCTTTCAAACCGAGCTTTGGTCGTCTCTTGTCATAGCCATTTCTTATTCCTAGCGAGGGACTTAAGTCCCTCGCTAGGAATAAGAATATGATTATCAAGCACTTATAGATATATGGGTAATCGATAGGACTTAAGTCAACGACTAAAAGAAAATCATTTCTCCCCAACCCTTTTTAAAGTAGTATCTTTTGAAATCAATGAACCAAAGCATAAATCAACAAATAAGCCCCTACCCCAGCAAAGTAACCTAACAATGCTGTAAAGCTAATTTTACGCATATACCAAAGAAAATCTATTTTCTCCATCCCCATCACTGCTACACCAGCTGCCGAGCCTATAATCAATACACTTCCCCCTGTACCAGCACAATAAGCCATAAATTCCCAAATTTTTGAATCTGTCGGGAAAGCTGTTAAATCATACATACCCATTGATGCCGCCACCAGTGGTACGTTATCAATCACAGCAGAAGCCAAACCAATCACTACTACAATAATATCTTGGTTTCCTATCGTCTTATCCATCCAAGTAGCCAATCCTGTCAGTAAGTCGGTAGATTCTAAAGCACTAATAGCGATTAAGATACCAAGGAAAAACAGAATACTCGAAGTATCTATTTTGCTCAAAGCATGTGCGACTGTAAAAGGCTTCCGCTCCTCCTCATCCTTACCCGAATGCAAGATTTCAGACACAATCCAAACAATGCTTAATCCCAATAAAATACCCATATAAGGGGGCATATGTGTAATAGTCTTGAAAATGGGCACACCCAATAAAACGCTGAATCCAGTAATAAGCATAATCATTGAATGCTGTTTTTGATTGACAGCCTCATGGATTTGAGTCTCTTTTTCTTGAGCTTTTTTCACCGAGCCTTTCAGTTGATAGCTCATATAAATCAATGGTATAAGGAGGGAAATCAAGCTTGGAATAAATAATACTTTAATGATATTCATAGTAGTAATTTGTCCACCAATCCAAAGCATGGTCGTTGTTACGTCTCCAATGGGTGTCCAAGCCCCTCCTGCATTGGCTGCTATAATCACAATTCCTGCAAACAGCTTTCTAGTTTCTTCCTCTTTTATCAATTTCCTAATTACCGAAACCATCACAATGGCAGACGTAAGGTTATCTAATACCGAAGAAAGGAAAAAAGTAATAAAGGCTATCGTCCAAAGTAAAGTAACTTTATCACGGCTTGTAATACGGTCTGTAATTAATTTAAACCCTTGATGAGCGTCAATCAATTCTACGATAGTCATGGCTCCTAACAAAAAGAAAAGTATCTCTGATACTGCCCCAAGATGATGTGATAGTTCTTGTAAAACAGGCGTTTTCTCCGAAGAGAATATCATGTAGGTAGTCCAACATAATACTCCTGTAAGTAATGCCGTAGCAGTTTTATTAATTTTGATAGGATGTTCTAAAGCGATGGCCAAATAGCCTATTACAAAAATAGAGATAATTAAAATATGCATTATGCGGTTTGTTATATTGGTAGTAAAGGTAGAATAAAATCCATTTTAATTTTAAACATTCACAATTTTGAAAAGCCTTTATTAAAAATAAGGATACCCAAACAAGGGAAAAATACAAGATTTTCATTCACTATTTACAAAATGCCAGCAGAAATGCTCAATAAATTCCTTTTTTTCTTTCGCATCCCATAATACTCTTCTAACTTTGTGGGATTTAATTTTTTAGTAATGAAAGTTCTTTCATAAAGGCTTTCTGATTTCCATAAATAAATTCTAGCAAAAAATGAGTTCAATAGTATCGCTCGCAGACCGCATTAATGCACTGGAGGAGTCAGCAACGCTCGGGATGACAAAAAAAGCCCGTGAACTTGCTGCTCAGGGACACAAAGTTATCAGCCTTTCAGTAGGCGAACCAGATTTCAAAACCCCAAAGCACATTTGCGATGCCGCCAAAAAAGCCATTGATGATGGTTTCCATGGCTATTCGCCTGTAGCTGGTTATCCTGACCTTCGCAAAGCGATTGCTGATAAGCTCAAGCGTGATAATAATATTGAGTGGAACCCTGAAAATATTGTAGTTTCTACAGGAGCGAAACACTCTTTAGCAAACGTAATTTCTACGTTGGTTAACCCTGGTGACGAAGTAATTATCTTTGCACCTTACTGGGTTTCTTACTCTGAAATGGTAAAATTAGCAGAAGGTACTTCTGTCATAATAGATGGTGCTTTTGATAATAACTTCAAAGTAACACCTGAACAATTTGAAGCGGCTATCACACCTAAAACGAAATTGGTGATGTTTGCTTCGCCAAACAACCCAACGGGTTCTGTTTATACTGAGGCTGAATTAAGAGCTATCGGTGCAATTGTAGCAAAACATCCAAATATTTTTGTGATGGCTGATGAGATTTATGAATACATCAACTTTACAGATGCTGGTCATTTTTCTATCGGTTCAATCCCTGAAATCAAAGACCAAGTAATTACAGTTAATGGTGTTGCTAAAGGGCATGCCATGACGGGTTGGAGAATTGGTTTTATCGCTGCGGCAAAATGGATTGCTGATGGTGTTGAAAAATTACAAGGACAAGTTACTTCTGGAACAAACTCTATCGCTCAGAAAGCAGCTACGGTAGCTTTCAATGGTACTTTAGAGGAGGCTTACAAAATGAAAGAGGCTTATCTTCGTCGTCGTGATTTAGTAGTAGGTCTTTTACGTGAAATCGAAGGTTTCAAAGTAAATATGCCTGACGGTGCCTTCTATGCTTTCCCAGATGTAAGCTATTACTTCGGAAAATCAGACGGAACAACTACCATTAAAGATTCTGATGATTTCTCAATGTGGATATTAGCAGATGCTTTTGTAGCTACTGTAGCTGGAACCAGCTTTGGTGCTCCAAATTGCGTTCGTATCTCTACTGCCGCTGCTGACGAACAATTAATTGAAGCTTGTGAAAGAATTAAAACTTCTGTAGCTAAGTTAAAATAATATATTTTTTTAGTGTTTTTGAAAACAAAAGTCCACAAGGTATGTATTTACCATGTGGACTTTTGTTTAATCTAGGGAAAAAACATTAATTACCCTTCTTTAATCCCTAAGGCTTATTCTTTCTACGAAAATTATACTTAATCTACCTATTAAAATTCGTAATTAATACTTTTATAAACAAAATCTCACACTTATGGAAAATTCATATTAAATATCAATTTAATGAAATTTGTTTTGATTAAATTGTAATGTAATGCCTAATCATTAATACAAAGTAGTATGAGAAAGAAAGAAATATATTGGACAATTCAACTGATATGTTGGAGTCTATATATTATTTATACAACAAGCGAGTATATCTATTATAAAGTAAACATCAATACAGCCCTTATTTCAGGTCTTATCAACTTATGCATTTTTATCATTGGTACGCATCTTTATTATTTAGCTGTTAATAACAAACAAATAGAATTATTAAATTGGCGTAAGTTTATAGTATTCCCTATTCTGGCAAATTTTATTATTTCTATCATCGTTTATAGTATCAACTTATTCTTTTGGAATATTACTATTCCTTATTCAACCAATACTAATTCGGACTTTTTAGGCCATGTTTTTCATTTTGTTAAAACATTCAGGCTTATTATGCCTTGGTTCATTTTTTATCATGGAATTAAGTTTGCCAAACGTTCCATCCATGAAGAAAGAGCCAAATTGGAGGCAGAAATGCATGTAAAAGAAATAGAATTAGTTAGTTTAAGAAGTCAGCTAAACCCCCATTTTTTATTTAACTCTCTCAATAGTATTCAGTCGCTTACTTTAACAGAACCTAAAATAGCCAGAGATGCTACGATGAAGCTTTCTGATTTATTGAGGGTTTCTCTATCATTTTATGATTTAAAAGACATTACTTTTCAAGAAGAACTCTTACTTGTTAAAAACTATCTAGACCTTGAAAAAATGCGTTTTGACGAACGCCTGAATTATAAAACAGATATTAGCAAGACAGTCTTGTTGGCTAGGGTTCCGCCGATGTCATTACAACTATTAGCCGAAAATGCTGTAAAGCATGGCATTAGCAAACTTAAAAATGGAGGAAATATTACAGTATTTGCCCGCAAAAAAAATAATGTACTAATATTTGGCATTCAAAATACTGGCACAATTTTGGCAGATAACTCTGAACATAAGACAAGAAAAGGGATTGGACTTGAAAACCTTAATAAAAGACTACTTATCAATTATGGACTAAAAGACTCACTGACGATTGAATGTGAAAATAACATTGTGACGGCTCAAGTAAGTATTCCTTTTAAGATATAGATTTTTTATAAAGTTGTTTTTCTACCCAAAAAAACTTTATTTCAACGTTAATCAAAAAAAATTAACGAGAAAATTGCTAATTAACACCATTAGATTCCTTGAAAATGGAATGGAATTTGCTATATTAGCGGAAAATACTAGGTAAGTACTAGAACTACCCCTGAAAGGCTCACAGGTGTTGACCTATATTAATTATTGCAAATCAGTTAAGCGAGATGGCTAATAGAAAACCTTACTCTCCAAGAGCTGTTGATCGCCAAAATCAAGACTTGTCCAATATTAAGCCAATGAGTAAGAAAATTAAGACTATCTTGGTGGATGACGAGAGGTTAGCTCGCCAAGAATTAAAGTATTTATTACAAGATTATCAGGACATTCAAATCATTGATGAGGCTGAAAATGTGGACGATGCTATTGAAAAGATTCATCGATTACAGCCTGATTTAATTTTTTTGGATATTGAAATGCCTGAAAAAAATGGATTCGATTTATTGGATGAGCTTGAGTTCATCCCTAAAATTGTATTCGTAACAGCGTATAACCAATATGCTATTCAAGCTTTTGAATCAGAAGCAATGGACTATCTGTTGAAGCCCATGAAAGCCGAAAGACTTGCGAGAACGATAGAAAAAATCCGTGCTGAAATCCAACAAACAAGAATCTCTGAGGCTGTATCTGAAGGAAGACTTCCGCCTGATAAAAGAATATTCTTAAAAGATGGAGACAAATGTTACTTTGTACGTCTTACTGAAATATACATGATTGAATCTGTGGGGAATTATTGCCGTTTCCATTTTGGAAATAACCGACCGATGATTCACCGTTCTCTGAACAAAATTCAGGAGCGACTAGACCCGAACACATTTTTCAGAGCTAATCGCCAGCAAATTATCAATACAGAATACATTGCTGAGATAGATTCTTATTACAAAGGCGGCATGAAAGTAGTACTAAACAATGGAATTGAATTAGAGATTTCAACAAGGAACTCTGTTGCGTTTAAAGACATGATGGGTATTTAGTACAGCCGTATTTTATAGCTTATAATTTTAGGAGGTTCTCAAAATTTATATTTTGAGAACCTTTTTTGTTCTGCACTTGAACGGTTTTTTAAATTCTTACCATGAAATTTCTCATTTCAAAACGTTTTTAAAACTCCCCCACCCCTTAATACAGACCTCATCATTCTATTTCTGCGAAAGTGTACTTTCTCTTGCTTTTATTACCTTAAGTTAAGTACATTTACTTAAAGTAATTCAAAAATTACTCAGAAAAAGGTTTAATAGTGGCGGCTATTAAACCTTTTTTATTGTGAATCATTTCTACTTTGGCAAGCAACTGAATGGCAGATTTTATTATCTTTGCTATTATGCGTATACTGAAAATTTTATATACCGTTTGGGCTGTTTTCTGGTTCGTTTCTTTATTCCTTATACTTTTTCCTTTTTTCTGGCTTTTTCTACAGAAAGAAGCATGGAAACCCAAAGCACACTATCTAAACCGATTATGGGGTAAAATATATTTCCCTATAATAGGCGTTCCCATCCGTATCAAATTTGAAGCCCCTATTGATATAAATAAAACGTATGTTTTTTGTGCTAACCATTTTTCTTATATAGACATTGCCGTTATGGGCATGGTTATTCAAAACTATTACGCATTTGTTGGCAAGGCAGCCCTCAAGAAAGTACCCTTGTTTGGCTATATGTTTAGGAAACTGCATATTCAAGTAGATAGAAACGACAAAAAAAGTCGTACAACTTCGCTTACTCGCTCGCTTAGGGCATTAAAAAACGGACGAAGTATCATCATTTTCCCCGAAGGCGGTATTAAAACCAAGCATCCTCCTCAAATGCATACTCCCCTTAAAGACGGAGGTTTTTTAATGGCTATTAGCCAACAAGTGCCTATAGTCCCCATTACTTTTCTTAATAATTTTCATGTGTTGAAAGATGGTGAGTATCTATTATCTCACACTCCTATTAAAGTAATTGTTCATCGGCCCATTGAAACAATAGGAATGACTACTAATGATATTGAGACTTTGAAAAAACAATTTATTGAGGTTGTTCAAGGAACGTTGAATATGGCATATCACAATCAGGGCAATTTTCAAGAAAGTATGTCATAAAGTCCAATCAAAAGTTTGTTTTGCCTATTATCCAAAATAATAATATCATTTGACACGATAGAATTTACTTTGAATCAAAATAAACAATCAAAATCTAAAAGATAAAGTCATGAGATCTCACGAAATAGATTACAAAATTATAGGAGAAGACATCCAACTGGTAGAAGTAGAATTAGACCCTAATGAAACCGTTATTGCCGAAGCAGGAACAATGTGTTATATGGAAGAAGGCATCGTTTTTGAAACAAAAATGGGTGATGGTTCTAGTGCTGACAATTCGATAATAGGTAAATTATTTCAAGCTGGTTCACGTTTGTTAACAGGCGAGTCGTTGTTTATGACACATTTTACGAACCGTGGTTATGGGAAACGCAAGGTAGCCTTTGCTGCACCGCACCCTGGAACAATTATACCGATTGACCTTTCAACACTCCCTGGTAATACCTTAATTGCCCAAAAAGATAGCTTTTTGTGTGCAGCATTAGGCACACAAATTTCCATTACTTTCAATCAGAAAATTGGAGCAGGATTGTTTGGGGGCGAAGGGTTTATTTTAGAGAAACTACAAGGGGATGGTTTAGCTTTTGTGCATGCAGGTGGAACAATCATTGAAAAAAGATTAAACAATGAAACCCTCAGAATAGATACAGGTTGTATTGTTGCGTTTGAACAGACACTAAGTTATGATATTCAGAAGGCTGGAAACCTAAAATCGATGGTTTTTGGCGGAGAAGGTATCTTCTTGGCTACCGTTCGTGGAACTGGTCGCGTTTGGATTCAGTCGATGCCATTATCAAAATTAATCCGTACTTTATCACCATACGGAGGAAATGCTAATAAAGAGAGTGGCTCTGTGATAGGTGGTTTAGGAAATATATTTGGCGATTAATCTATTAACTAAATTATCGGCTTATTTTTGCTGACAATTTTGATTGATACTATTTATGATGATTAAAAAAAGATTCCTTTTTTATAGTAGTGCAAGTCTGTTGGCTTGCACTTTTCTTATTTTGAGCCTTAGTAGTTGTAGGAAAAAGCAAGACAATAACGATTATGTACCTAAACCAAAAGGATTTAACCGTATTGACTTACCCCCTACGAAGTATGTTCAGTTGCTTGAAAATCATCCTTATACTTTTCAGTATTCTAGTCAAGCCATCATAAAGCCTGATACTGTTGCATGGGCAGAGCCCCATTGGATATACATCTATTATCCAAACTATAAAGCGGTGATTCAGTTAACCTATAAAAACCTTAATAACGACCCCAACAAACTATCGAAGCTCATTGACGATGCTTACAAATTAGCTGCGAAACATAATCAAAAAGCGTCGTCTATTCAAAATTATGTATTAACAACGGGAGCAAAACAAAAAGCAATGCTGATACAGCTTGAAGGCGAAGTACCTACGTATCTACAATTTTATACCACAGATTCTACAAAACACTATTTACGTGGAGCATTGTATTTTAATACAGCCCTCAAAAGCGATTCTCTTGAGCCCGTTATCGAATACCTAAAAAAGGATGTTATTCGTCTGGTAAATACCTTGCAGTGGAAAAAATAATATGATAAATATATCAATCTCAAAAGCTAGTCTCAAAAGGACTAGCTTTTTATTTTAAGGATTTTCGAGTAAATTACACTTACAAATTATTCCTAATTCCCATATATGTCTGACTCCCTTTTTAAAAGTATTGTTGAGAGACGTCGCTCTGTAAGAGTTTTTGATAACAATGCCCCTTTCGATGATTCAGTAGTTTCTAAAGCCTTATCGCTTGCAGTACTTTCGGCCAATAGCAGTAATATGCAACTTTGGGAATTTTATCAAGTAAAAACACAAAGTGTGCATGAGGCCCTTAACAAAGCTTGTATGGGTCAATCGGCGGCAAAAACAGCCAATCAATTAGTAGTTTTTGTTACCCGCCAAGATAAATGGAAAGAAAGAGTAAAATGGAATTTAGCCAATCTCCATAAACAATTTGAGGGCAAAACATTAACCAAGAAAGATGAGCGAGCTTTGGCTTATTATCAAAAATTGATGCCCTTGGTATATCGCAACGATTTCTTTGGTCTCAATACGCTTATACGCAGTATTATCGTATTTTTTATGGGTTTCAACAAACCATTTCTTCGTATTCGTAATCATGGCGACCAGCGTGTAATGTGCCATAAATCCTGTGCTTTAGCAGCCCAAACTTTTATGCTAAGCATGGCTTCAGATGGATATGATACTTGCCCTATGGAAGGCTTTGATAGCGATTTAGTCAAGAAAATATTGAAGCTCCCTCCTGCTGCCGAAATCAATATGATAATTGCCTGTGGTGTCGGCAAACCAGAAGGTATTTATTCAGACAGAATAAGAGTGCCTAACGAAGATGTAATTTTTGCAGTATAATTAACAAACTATCTTTATTTTATGAAAAAACCATTATTACTAGCCCTTACGCTAATGTCATTTTGGGGAAATGCCCAAAAGAAAAAAACAACACCAGTTGCTACTGATACCGATAAACAAACGGTAATCAGCAATATCGACAAACGCTTTGATGAATACGCAGGTATCTCAAAGCAAATATGGAATTTTGCAGAATTGGGCTATATGGAAGAAAAAAGCTCATTGCTCTTGCAAGAACAGCTCAAGAAAGAAGGCTTTACCGTGCAAGCTGGTATTGCGGGCATTCCTACGGCTTTTGTAGCCACTTTTGGAGAAGGCAAACCCGTTATCGGTATTTTGGGTGAATATGATGCACTACCAGGCTTAGCACAACAGGCAGTTCCAGAAATAAGTCCTATTCCAAACCAAAAAGGTGGACACGGTTGCGGACATAACCTATTCGGAACGGCTTCTGTAGCAGCGGCGGTTGAGGTAAAAAATTATCTAGTAAAATCAGGACAGAAAGGAACTATCAAAATTTACGGCTGTCCTGCTGAAGAAGGAGGTTCGGGGAAAGTGTATATGGTACGCGAAGGTTTCTTTAACGATGTAGATGTAGTATTACACTGGCATCCAGGCTCACAAAACTCAGCCGATGCGGGTACATCTTTAGCGAACAAAAATGCTAAATTTCGTTTCAAAGGTATTGCCTCACACGCTGCTGCTTCACCTGAACGTGGACGTTCTGCCTTAGATGGTGTTGAAGCCATGGACATGATGGTAAATATGATGCGTGAGCACATTCCTCAGGATACTCGTATTCATTATGTGATTACTAAAGGTGGCGAAGCACCAAACGTAGTGCCTGCCTATGCAGAAGTATATTATTATGCTCGTCATAAAGACCGTGAAATATTAAAAAGCGTTTGGAAACGCATTGAAAATGCGGCACAAGGTGCTGCTTTGGGAACTGGGACTAAAGTAGAATGGGAAATATTAGGAGGGGTATTTAACTTATTACCAAACATTACCTTGGCCAATGTAATGCATGCCAACTTAGCTAAAGTAGGAGGCGTGATTTACAATGAAGAAGAAAAGAAATTTGCCTTATCGCTAAGCGAAACCCTCGGCGAACAAAAACAACCTATCGAAAATGCTGCACAGGTAAAAGATTTTCGTGATGGTGCTGAAAGTGCTACAAGCGGAGGTTCTACAGATGTAGGTGATGTTAGTTGGACAGTCCCGACGGTGGGATTACAAACTGCTACTTGGGTTCCGGGTTCATCTGCACATAGCTGGCAATCAACAGCGGCGAGTGGTATGGGTATTGGGCAAAAAGGAATGATTGTGGCGGCTAAAACCATTGCTTGTACAGCCATCGATCTTTTCAAAGACCAAACATTAATCGACAAAGCAAAAGCTGAGTGGGAACAAAAAAGAGGCGCTAATTTTAAATATGAAGCCTTATTAGGAGACAGAAAACCAGCTTTGGATTATCGTAAATAGGTTAGAGGATTGTTTTTTGCTATAAACATTTAATCTTAACGGTTTTATAATTTCAAATCCCAAAGGGATTAAATGTTTATAGCAAATACAAGTTAGGTCAGTAATAGTAAATATTTTTTATAATAATACCCTACTGCAACTTAAAATACTTCATCGTCAGATTACATGAAAACATACTCTCCATATTAAAGTCTGTATGTCCAATACTTTTCAAATGACCAGACAACATGTCATTTAATGCTGATACGTGATTTACTTCCAAAAAGCCTAAGACTCTTTGATAAGTTTTAATCAAAAACTCGTCTCCGAACTGGCAAGAAATCATTACCGTTCTTATATTATTTGAAGCACGTGCCATCCCAAAATAGAATACAGATTGGTCTATTTCCGAATCTTCATAAAGCACTGGATTTTCTGGATTTTCAAGCGATTGGTATAAGATTGGATTCAACTCATTGAGTAAAGAGGTAGATTCATCCACTTGCGTTTTAAAATGTTGTTGCAACTCTGGCGTATAGACTGTCTCAGATAGTTTGCAATATACCTCTATACGTTGACGATTAATTTTAAAGATATTAATCAAGCCTTTCAGTATTTCTTCGTTGGTAATTTTCATGATATGTGTGTTGATGTTATAAAATGGATGACGACTCTATCTTTATTAATCATTCGCAAAAAAATACTATAATTTTGTAGTGAATATTACCATATTTAGGCAGATAAGCTGATAAGTGTAGTAAGCTTATTTATTAAAAAATTATACCAGTTGCTATAAATCGTCAATCATCTCGTTTTTTGAGTAAATAGCTCTACGAGATAAGTCTATAAGGGGAAAAAAATCATTATTATTTATTGAATGCTTCAAATTCGCTACATCATGTATGGCAAATCTAAAACAACGAATAAATGAAATATAGCACTAACGGATGAGGTTAAACGGTGCAAAAAAGGGATGATTGTAAAGATGAAGCTGGCAAAAAGATTATCTTTTTAATTGAAGGAGAAGTTGATTGAAAAAATTTAATAACTTACTTTGTTAAGTAAGCTGAATTAGCTTTGTCAACTTTTAAAAAAGTTGACAAAGCTTCTACAAATACAAATATTATTACTTGCTTTAATATACGTTTAAGCAAGATTTATTGAGCAATTACTTTTTTAATAACAAAGTTACCAATATTAGCTCCTTGCTTTGCGCCATATTCTATAGAATCCTTAAAATGAATACCTCCATAGAATCGAGAAATAGCCGCTTCAGACGCAGCCTGTTTGAAGGATTTAAACGAACGTTTCGGAATACCAAACTCTACTTCTACCACATCGGTATAGGCAAAATTATCTCCGACTAAATGCGTCAGAAGAGTTGCCACTGCCGAAGAGATTACGCTATGCCCACTGGTGTACTCAGGGAAAGGCGGCGTTTGTAGTAATCCTCGCCAATTAGGATCTATTTGTTGATTGATAGCGGTTTCTGGTCTAATTCTATTACTTCTGTATTTTTCATCCCAACAAGAAATAAAGGCATCAGCCATCGTAATGCCCACCATGGCATGCCAACGTACTGCTTCAGCTAGATTGACTTTTTTCTGTAAACAAGCTATACCTGTAATACCCATCCAGTGTCCACCCGGAGATATTTTTTTGGTACCAAAACTAACATGCCCTTTTTGATTCAAGAAAAAAGGATTACAATCCCAAAAGTTAGCGATATGAATTTGTTCTTTCGTGAGATGTTGTGTAGCATCGTACACTTCTTTTACGAGTCCAAAAAAGGCACTATTTTTATCTTTGCTATATGGAATAGCGGGTGTTGGCTTGAATTGAGCGGCGCTATCTAACACAAAAGGACGGAGCGTACGCCAATGTGGCTCGTAGGCTTCTGTATATGCTGGGGGTGTTGGTTGCCAATAGCCTTCTTTATTGATAGGAGTATATCGTAAATAACCACTCGTTTTTACATAGCCGTCTTTAGCCGCATATTTCACTAAGCGTTTTACAACAGAATCGGCATAAGCGATAGATACTTGCAAAGTTTGTGGCGTAATTTTTCGAGACTGTTCAACATTTTTCACCAATTCTTTACGAGCACTTTCTAAGGTATATCCCGAGGGCAACAAATCTTCGCCCATTCTTAATAACGAATAAATAGCTGCAAAGTCTTCTGCAATGGGTGAAGTAGATTTTAGATCATCAAAATTAGGATAGGCATTTAACTTCCCTTTCAGCTTTACTAATCTGGCATTGGCTACGTTATGCGACAAAATTTCATAAGGGGCTAAGTTGGCATAAGCATAATAACGTGCAGCTGCGCAGGGACCCGTAACATCGCTCACCATGACATCGGTAAGTTGCTTTAAAGCTTTTACATAAGCTTTTGTATCTGTCAAAGAAGGCGTTTCTTTAGCATATAAGCTCGTTTGTAATAATATCCCCAAACACATTATTGCGTGGATAAAACCCTGTTTTTTCATTTTACTATTATTTTATTTGTGGTTATGTTATCAGCTATCCTAATTATTATTACTTAATTGATAAGTTGAAATGGTATCGTTATTTCTAAAAAAATGCAACTGTTGTCCTTTTTTATTTTTCGTAATTACAATATCTCTGACTTCCCCTTTCACTTGCAAACCTGTTTGAGATTGTGGTAAATATTCAAATTGGCAATTACCTTTATTTACAAAAAGCATTCCATAATTGGCGTCCATTTTCCCTATTTTGATACGACTATGAAACTGATTCCCTGCAAGTATCAAATCCTTCAAACCATCTTTGTTTGCATCTATCAAACTAATGGCATAGACGGGGGCAAATTGTGCCTCAATAGGCAAAGCTATGGGCTGAAATGTGCCATTTCCCTTGTTTTCTAGCACAATCGATTGAAAGGAATTCGCTGTGAGCGTATCTGCTAATTTGAGTTGCTCGGCATTTAGCATATCTTTTAGCTCGGCATTGGAATAAGCGGCATAGGTTGTAAATTTTCTACGCAGGGCAAATACTTGATTCAAGGCTTCGTCACGACTGACTAAAGGATAGGCTTTTCCTTGAACATAATAACAAAGAAATGGGTCAATGGCTTCATTCTGGTCAAAATCACCAAAGACCAACGACACAGGCTCTTTATCTGAAGGTTTTAGCTGATTATTTAAGCCGTAATTGCCCGCAATCACATCCAAATCTCCATCATTATCTAAATCGGCTAATTCCATTGTATTCCACCAACCTTTCTGTTCGTTACCTACAATAGCATTAGCATGTTGAACAAATGTACCTTTATTGTTTATCCAGACGGTTATGGGTTGCCAATCGCCAGCAATAACGAGGTCATCCCATCCATCTTTATTAATATCTAAGCTTTGTGCAGTCGTAACCATCCCTAGCTTTTCAAAGGCTGGTGCTAGTGCTTTAGTAACATCTGTAAAAAAGCCCTTTCCATCATTTTGGAGCAGTCTGCTCGTTATTGCAAGTGGATATGAACCAGGTACTCCCCTCCCACCAATAAATAAATCAATGTCTCCATCATGGTCAAAATCTAAGGCAGTAACACAGGCATCACTATTTACATCACCCGTAATTAGATTATCCTCTGCCTTTTTAAAATGTCCTTTTCCATCGTTGATATATAACCTATCTTGAAGTAATAAATCATCTGGCAAATAAGCATAACCTCCACTTACTACGTATAAATCAAGGTCGCCGTCTTTATCTGCATCAAAAAATAAAGCATCCGTATCCGTACACATGATGTCTGCTTCTATACTTGCTTGCTCAGTTCCTAACCATGAACCATCAGCTTGTTGAATCACAATAGCGCCCGATTGCCCTTTTGAGCCTCCAATATAAATATCTTCTAAACCATCACCATTAACATCTCCTTTGGCTACTTTAGGACCCACATACGATAGCATATTAGGCAATAATAACTGACGTTTGAAATCATTATAATCATCCTCAACGTTTCCGTAAGGAATTGTATCTTTTTTGACGGCAACAAATAAGCTGGTTGTAGCTTTTGTAAGAATATCTTTAATGTTTTTCTCTGGACTTACAGTTAAAACTTGATTTGCTTTTACTGATTTAAATATTTGAGAAGTCTGATTAGCAAAAACTACCTTGACACTATCTATCAAAGTATGTTCACCTACACCAAAATGTAAGGGCATCAGCATACATGATTGAAATCCACGTGTTGGATAATGCTCTCGATATTGCATTTTTCCTTGATTGTATACCCAAACTTTAGCACCATACGTACTGCTTTTACCCATATCGCCAAGCTGTACCTTTAAATAGTGTTGTGTTGTATGTTCATTTTGATAAATAGCGGCCTCGTGGTTTACGTTATTGGTAATAATTTCTAGGTCTCCGTCATTATCCAAATCTGCATAAACTGCTCCGTTCGATAATAAAAGCTGATCACAGTGCCAATCTTTCGTTTTATTTTCAAACTGCAATCTTCCGTTATTTCTAAAAATATAGTTTTGAGTAGCTGTAGAGGGCATTTCTTTTAAAATATCCATCATGGCAGTCGGACTTCCCTGAGCGGCTTTAAGTTCTTTGTCTGCATAAAACTTCATAAAATCCATGTTGGTATAATCACGCAGGTATCCATTGGTCACAAACAAATCTTTAAACCCATCATTATCAAAATCAGCTACTAAAGGCGACCAACTCCAGTCTGTATTAGAGATACCACTTAGCTGGCCGATTTCGCTAAACGTACCATCACCATTGTTCAGTTGGAGCATATTCCGCATAATCTGGTGATAAAAACCATTACGAATCATGCTTTTATAATTTTCATAATTCTCTGGGCCATACAACAGTTTTTGTCGGCGGTTGTCTTCAGGAAGCATATCAAGGGTGAAAATATCTGGTAAACCATCATTGTTCATGTCTACTACTTCATTACCCATTGAAAACTGGCTCAAGTGACCAACTGACTCTTCTAATTTATCTGTAAAAGTACCATCCCCATTATTGATATACAGATAATCTTGTTCGATATAATCGTTTGAAACATAAATATCAGGCCACCCATCAAGGTTAATATCAGCAATAGCAATGCCTAATCCAAAACCTAAAGGATTGCCTTTGATATTAGCCTGTATACTGACATCTACAAACTTTCCCTTTTCATTCTTAAGCAAACGGTCGCCAGCGGTTTCATCACGCTGAGATTTTAGCACCGAGGCATCAAAGCGTTTATAATCTTTGATGCTATGGTTGAGTAAAAAACAATCTAAATCACCGTCTTTGTCATAATCAAAAAATGCAGCTTGCGTAGAATTAGTAGGTAAATCAAGACCGTATTCTGAGGCCTTTTCTTGAAAAATGAAGTTTTTTTGATTGATATACAATTTATTGCGGCGGGAATTTGCATCACCATCTCCTGAATAACATACATAAATATCTAGCCAACCGTCTTGGTTAATATCTACTAAAGTCACCCCTGTTTTCCATCCATTCCCTTTACTTATTCCTGCTTGTTGCGTAACATTTTTAAACTTTAGATTACCTACATTTTGGTAGATATGGTCTTGCACCATATTACCTGTAAAATACAAATCGAGCAATCCATCGTTATTCAAGTCACCAACTGCTACACCACCACCATTGTAAAAGTATTCATAAGCTAATACATTTCTTTTTTCAGTTTCTGTTAACTGATTCACGAAAGTTACACCAGACTCAGTGGAGGGCACAAACCTGAATTGGGCATTTACAGTGCTTGTAATTAACCCAAACAACATTTGTAGGAACAATGCATAAGTCAATTTCATAAGATTCTAAATTTGTGATGAATTATTGGTTAGGGGGTATTACAAATCAAAATATAACTTAATAAAATTAAGATACAAAATTTAGAACTTCTTTATCAGTCAAAATGCCTCCGTAAACAGAGGCATTTTGACATAGCTTTAATATTATAAGTTGTACTATGGGCTTTAGGTTTACCCTAAAGCCCAAAACATTATTATTATTGTTTATCCCACCACATACGAGTAGTAAACAAGTCAGCTCCTTGCTGAGCAATTGCAGCGTTGTACTGAGTAGCATTTTTACTTGCTTCTGACTGAGGGTATTTCAAACGACGAGGAATAACACCACCAGTTTCGTTACCAATGTAGTTAGTCGGAGTTAATACAGGGTATCCAGTACGTCTCCAGTTTGCATACGCTTCATAAGAGTTCAAGAAGTTAACAGCCCAATACTGAGTATGGATTTGTTGCATCTGAGCATCTGTAGTTGTCGCTGTATATGGGTGAGCCGTCAAATAAGTAGTAATATCAGTGTCAGAAATTGTTGCACCATATATACTAAACATTTTCATAGCCGCTGTAACACCTTTGTTGTAGTGAGTAGCCGCTTGGCCATCGCCCCAACCACGCACTGCAGCTTCAGCTAATAAGTATTCAACTTCTGCATACGTTTGGAATACTGTTGGAGCTGCTGGACTAGCGATATAGTTTAGGTTTGCTTCAGAATATTCAGCCAAAGAATTGTCACTCCAAGTAGGAATCAACGTTTTGATTGTCGTAACGTCATAACCATTTGGCAAACCTTTTTGTACAGCTGGAGCCGAGCTTGTCGGTAATTGCGTAGCATCAGCATTTCCTTGCCATAATGTAGCAATGTAAGGCAAACGAGGGTCGTTATTGTTTTTCAAGAAAGAAACAAAAGTATTACTCAATTTGCTATTAGCTTTACCTTTCAAGTTAGCGGCATCATACTCTTGAGTTCTCAAAGTATTACCATCTAAGTTACGGTTGTTATCGTTGGTATTTTGGTGATTAATCTTAGCAAGATCATCATTGCTTTGCATTACACCAGCAGCGATAGCTTTTTTCACCCAAGTCTGAGCAGAAGCAGCATCAACTTTAGTTAAACGCATACCCAAACGAAGCATCAATGAGTTAGCAAAACGTTTCCATTTTGCAACATCGCCACCATACACAGGGTCAGCAGCACCATAAGTTGCTTTTGAAGCATCTAAAGCTGTACCAGCCGCTTCCAATTCTTTTAACAAATCAGCATAAATATCTGCTTGTTTGTCATATTTAGGAGAATATACGTTATTCAAATAACCTTTACCAGCCTCAGAGTAAGGAATATCACCATAAAGGTCTGTCATACGGCTATAGATATAGGCTCTCCAGATTCTAGCGATATTGTACTTGTTACTTAATGCAGTATTATCTTTTGTTAAAGATACAATTTGCTCAATTTCTTTTACTTGGTTTTGGTAACCAGTGTCAAAATAAGCACTATAGTATTCAACGTTTGATAAATATTTATCACCCGACCAATAAGTATTCAATGAAGCAAAATGTTGAATCATTGCACCACAATAAATCAAGTTGGCACGGTGGTTTTCGTATCCAGTACCAGCAGTTTTAACGATGTTATAAGTAAACAAGTTTTCTAAAACTGGGTCGGTAAGGGCGTTAGGGTTCTTGTTCATTTCTTCGAAACCACTATCGCATGACGACACTAACAATGAGGCTGCCGTAAGCATACCTGTTAGCATTAATCCTCTTTTTTGTTTTATATATCTAATCATTATTTCAAAAGTTTTGAGTAAAAAAACTAGAATTTAGCCATTAAGTTCAAGCCGAAACTACGTGTAGTTGGCACACCAAACATTTCTAAACCTTGAGCATTACTGTTGTTGTAAGTAGATTCTGGGTCAACATTTGGCACGTTGTTGAACAACATCAACAAGTTACGAGCTACAAAAGAGATACTCAATGATTGAATTGGCGATTTACCCAATACTGATCTAGGGAATGTATAACCAAATGTCAATTGTCTCAACTTTGCGTAATTAGCATTATAAACAAACTCGTCTGTGATAGTAGTTGAGATTCCAGTGAAGTAATCTTGAGCAGAAATCGTTTTAGTAAACGCTTCACCGTTTTCATCAACACCTTTAACCGTTACACCTGTTTCTCTGATACCATTTTCAGCTGTTCTTTGTGTTAAACCATATCTAGTAGCAAAAGCATTAGTTGCTGAATATAACGAAGCTCCGAACTTAGCATCAATCAAGAAGCTCATGTTGAAGTTTTTATAGCTAAACGAATTAGTTAAACCCATTGTTACTGGAGGTACACCTCTACCCAACTGAGTAAATTCTCCTTGGATTGGCAAACCAGTTGCTTTGTTATAAACGATATTACCAGCAGCATCTCTCTTAGCTCTATAACCAGCAATCATACCAAATGGCTGACCTTCGAAGTTATAGATATATCCGTTACGTGTTCTAGACTCATCCATAGAAAGTGTTTTCAAACCTGGAGCAATTGTTACTACTTTGTTGTCGTTATAGGCAAAGTTGTAACTAACATCCCATTTGAATGAACTTGTTCTTACTGGACTACCAGTCAATAAAATCTCAATACCTTTGTTTTCAACACGACCTACGTTCAACAATACATCTTGGTAACCACTTGCAGAAGAAACAGAAGCTTTAACAGCGTCATTAGTAGTAACACGATTATATAATGTTAAATCGATTCCTAATCTGTTATTCAAAGTTTTCAATTCAAACCCTAATTCAGAAGTAGTAGTTGAGTTTGGTTTCAACGTTGAGTTTGGAATTGTGTTGCTACCAATATTCATCAATGGATATGAGAAATATGGGTTCGACTGCAAAGTATATGGCAAGTTCAATGCATAAGCACCAGGATAACCACCACCTACAGTTGCATAAGAAGCACGCACTTTACCATAAGTCAACCAATTTGGACGAGAAGCTAAAGCATCAGAGAAAACAAAGCCAGTACTTACCCCTGGGTAAAAGATGTTATTATTACTAAGCGCTAACGTAGAGAACCAGTCATTACGACCTGTTAGCGTCAAGAACAACATATTTTTGTAAGAAAAGTCAGCAGAACCATACACTGAGTTTACTGCAATTTTACTATACTCATAACTCCAGTTACTTGAAATCAAGTTACTTGGGAAATAATTGAATGGAACATTGAACTGGCTACCACTAATACCTGTAGCTTCATTAGTTCTCACCATTTGGTTTCCTCCTACAAAAGCATTTACTGAAAAATCACTTAATTCCTTTTGGAAACCTACTATTACCTCAGCATTAGTTTCTACAATCTTACGTTCGCTTTGGCTCATGCTACCAGCTGTGCTATATGCAAGACCAGTAGGCTCTATTTGCCAGAATTTCAATTGGTTATAATCTGTACCTAAACGACCTTTCGCATAGAAATTATCGTTGAAGTTATAACGCAAGTTGAAAGAACCCATGAAACGGTTACGGTCGTCAGTATTTTTTACTTTAGTAGTAGCAAAATATGGGTTTTGCGCATACACGTTATCATTCCAAAGTGATTCATACCCACGGCTATCAACACCCGGAGCCAAAGTACGAATATCAATACTTGTTGCCAATAATTGAGCCGCCACGTTAGGGTTTTTAGGAGTATCAGATAAGAATGAACGGTTTTCGCCTTTTTCAAGGTTGTACTGTACCACACTTTCAAATACAAGCTTATTAGAAAGTTTTCCGTTCGTACTCAAGTTAAATGATTTACGACCAAAAGTAGCATTAGGAACAACACTTTTTGAATCAGCATTCGACATTGAGAAACGGAAGTTCAAATTCTGGCTACCACCTGATACTGCAAGCGTATTAGAGAATGTACTTCCTACATTGTAGAAGTTCTTGATATTATCTTTTTGAGCTACATAAGGACGAGAAACACCATCAGCCTGAATTACAGGAGAACCATCTAATTTAGCACCCCATGACATTTTACCAGCAGCAAGAGCTTCGTCAGCTGTTGTTGGTTTTGCACCACGCGTACCAGCACCGTATTGATATTGATAATCAGACAATTTCAATGGCGTCTCAGCAGTATAAGTAGAGTTGAAATCAACCCCTAAGCCTTTTTGAGATTTACCACTTTTCGTAGTAATCAAAATTACACCACTACCAGCACGGAAACCGTATAGAGCAGCAGATGCACCACCTTTTAAAACTGTTACCGATTCGATATCGTCTGGGTTGATTGAGTTCAAACCATCACCCGTATCAAAACCACCCCACATACCAGCAGAGTTTACGTTCGTATTATCAATAGGTACACCGTTGATTACGTATAATGGTTGGTTGTTACCACCCAATGAACCATTACCACGGATAATTACACGGCTAGAACCACCAGGACCAGTAGCAGTACTCGTAGCATTTACCCCTGCAATTTTACCCGAAAGAGCATTACCAAGGTTTAATTCACGAGCTTGTGTAAATTCGCTACCTTTTAATTCTGATACAGCATAACCAAGTGCTTTTTTATCTTTCTGAACACCTAAGGCAGTTACAACAACTTCATCAAGACTTGCAGCAGTAGCCTCTAATACAACATCAACAACAGTGCGATCTCCAACTTCTACTTCTTTAGTAGCGAATCCTAGCGAACGAAAAATTAATGTACTTCCTTTTGGTACATTAAGCGAGTAGTTACCTAAAACGTCGGTAACTGTTCCTTTGGTAGTTCCTTTAATAAGGACGTTAACACCCACCAAGGCAGATTGATTACTGTCAGAAACTTTACCTTTTATAGCCTGAGCAAAAAGCTGCGAGCTTGAAAAGAGTAGTAATGCAGTAATTAACATAGTAAAATTACTTTTGCATGCTTTCATTTTTTTTAAGATTACAGTGAAAAATAGACTTCTTTAATAAACTTGACCTAGGTCAAAAAAATGTAATAAAGACTTTAAGGAGGGAATTGGGTTTTGGAGTACATAACTTTATTTATTAATTAATTTGTTGCTCAATTGATTAGTTTTAGTCACACAGCCCGCCCCACTTTTGTTGTTGAGAAATACTATTTATTTAATTTAAATTAGTACAATTTCATTTATTTGTAAATAAAATTTATATATATTTAATAC
>NZ_JBWKYN010000087.1:0-24178 GCF_059423785.1 Arcicella sp. GW458-12-2-14-TSB2
GAGAAAAAAAAGACCGGAATTAAACAATACAAACCTTACACTAAAGACATTATTAACTCATAGCCTGACGGCTATGGTGTTATCTCCAACAAGATGTGCGTAAGCAACACTCCAACTTAATCTTTTCATTATTACTTCATATTTGGCGAGTTGCTTACGCTCGTTTCGTTGGAGAAAACTCCAACGAAGGCGGGATGAATTTGAATCCGAAAGCCGACGACCACAGCTAAAACCCGAAAGCCCTCCCCTATATCTCCATCAACCTTTTCAAATTATCATGAAATGAAATACCTGTTTCTAATTTACTACGTTTTTGGTCTTGCATTACTACTAGGTATTTCCCGTTGAAATGCTTTTCTAGTTCTTTGATTCTGGTAGCATTTACGATACACGAACGACTGATTCTGATAAAACTGTCTGGTAGTTTTTCGGTTAGGTTTACAATGGTGTGATTGGTGATGTATTGTTTACCGTCAACGGTATTTAGAAACACATATTTTTCATCTGCTTGAAAATGGGATATTTCATGGAAGGCGATGATTAAAATCTTGTCGCCATTTTTTACGGAGATAGAATGTATTTCCTTTTTAGGCTTTATCAATTCTGAGATAGTCTGAAGACTCTCAGACGATAGTTTTACCGCTTTATTTTCAGTCAGTTTTTGTAATTTCTGAACCGTTCTATCAAGCCTTGATTTCTCAATGGGTTTCAGTAGATAATCAACCGAATTTTCTTCAAAGGCTTTAATAGCAAATTGGTCGAAGGCAGTTACAAAAACCACTATCGGCATATAGGTCAATTTTGCTAGCATCTCAAACCCTGAAAGGATGGGCATTTCGATGTCCAAGAAAATCAAATCTGGTTTTAACTCTTCAATGATTTCCAAGCCCTCTTGTCCGTTTAGGGCTTCGCCAATGATGTCAAAAGTATCGTTATAATCATTCAATAGTCGTCGCATGCGACTGATTGAAATGGGTTCGTCGTCTATGAGTATGGTTTTGAATTGCATAATTGTGAGTTAGTGATTTAGTGATTGTTTTTTACAGCCATAGTATTAGATAATAAGTATTTATAAAATTTTATGCATTTTAATTTAGAAGCTATCATCGTAAAACAATCACTAACTCACTAAATCACAACTCGCTAATTATTTATAATTATAATTACCGCCTTCTCTGGTTGATTTTTTATGTCAATGGTTGCTTTATCGCCGTAAACAATTTTTAGTTTTTCCTTAATACTTCTCAGTCCAAAACCTCCCCCGAACGATTCCCCAAAATCTGGACCATTGTCATGAATTTTTATCAGTATATTTCCTTCTTGCACGGTAATATTTACCTTTATCAAACCATCACTCGCTATTTTAGAGATACCGTGTTTAATCGCATTTTCTACCAAAGGTTGTAATAAAAATCTAGGGATTTTTTCATCCAAAATACTTTCATCACAATCAATCGTATAGGTTAGTCTATGCCCAAAACGTACTTCCTCAATGGTCAGGTAGGCTTTGATGATTTCCAATTCATCTGCAAACGTATGAAAACTTTCCTCGGTACGTCCCGTCGTGTACCTGAATAATTTTGATAATTGAATCGTCATTTCCTCCGCTTTATCGGGTTTGTCGTGGATTAATCCCGCTATACTGTTCAGTGAATTATACAAAAAATGTGGGTTGATTCTAGCCTCTAGGGCATCTAGCTGTGCCTTTGATTTTAGTTTTTCCAGATTCAACAATTGGTATTCTTGTTCAGAAATCTTGCGGGTAATACTGCGTGTTCTGAGCCAATAAAAAAGATATGACCAACTGATAATCACGGGCAAAACAAAGTAAAAATAAATAGCCGCTGGCATATCAAATTCCCAAAGACTGCCTGCTTCATTATGCGAACTAAGGGCTGAATGAAAGAGATTGCCAAACAGCAAAGCACAACCCATTAATGGCATAAATTTTACAAGGTCGATAGGTGGGATTCTACTTTCCACAAAATTTAGAAAAACGTAAATAGCCGCAATAGCGGCTAAGGAACTCATCAGGGTTAAATAAAAAATATCCTGATAAACATCCGAAAAATCAAAGGGTAGCTTGCTGGTGGCTACCGTGAAAAATATCACACAAGTAACGGCATAACCCACCAGCAAACAAAATACGACATTAAAATAAATATTATAATTTGGCTTCAAATGAACCGCATTTTCGTTATCTGAAAAAGGCTTTGATTCCGTATAAGGTTTAGCGGTATTGATAGGTCTCTCCTGAAATTGCTCAGGAGTTTTTTTTTCAGTGAATTTTGGTGGTGCTTCTGTTTTCAGATTATCCGCTTGTTTTGGTGGCGTATTCGGTTTGAATGTATCACTAGCAAAATCAGCATTATAAATGGTAATGTTTCCCGCTAAAGTCTTGATGGTTACGTTAGCTCCTCCCCCATTCAGTTTGCCCCGAATACTCTGTTTGGTTTGATAACCTGAAAAGTTTTGAAGCGGAGGTAATCGTACACGTGATGCCGATGCCTCCAAATCTAAGGATTGTTCTAGCGGTAACGCCACTTTTATATTTCCGCCTGCGGTATCAAACCAAGCGTATTGGCTAATACCATTTACTTCGGCACGGATATTCCCTCCCTTGGTACTTGCACCAATATTACCATTGACATTTTTTAAGTTGATGTTGCCCCCAGCGGTATTGCATTCAAAACCTCCTGATACGTTAAAAGCATCAATATTCCCTCCCCAGCTCGAGCAATGTATCGTTCCTTCGTTGTTTTGAACATAGATATTACCGCCTTTGGTGTCAATTTTTATATCAGCGTTGTTGCCTGCTAAAAAAATATTTCCACCCATCGTACTAGCCTCTACATTGCCTTGGCATTTTAGGACATCTACGTTACCACCCATCGTAGAGCCACCAATGTTGCCTAGTGTTTGTTCTATCAAAATATTGCCTCCCCAAGTAGAAAAGCCATGATTGCCTTCCAGTTTTTTAAGAACTATTTTTCCACCATAAGTTTTAGTGTTTGAATGGATGTTAGCAGGCAAAAACACTCTGAAAGAGGTTTTCTGGAAATTAAACCAGTTATAGATATTCAAATAGTTTGGTTTATTGTAAATAAAGAGCGTGTCATCTACTACGTTCATCGTAAGATCTTGGGCATCGTAATCAAACGTTAGCAGAGGGTCTTTGATGAGGAAAAACGTAAACAAACTACGCACGGTAGCATATACTTCTACCTTAATGGTATTTTCATCATGACCAATCAGTTCTATATCTCCAGAGAATGTTTTGAGCTGAAGATGCTTGATTGCTTCAACTTCGTATGTTTTCGTAATAATTGGTTTATAGTTCATTTTCTAAGCGATAAAAGCACCCTAATGGTTAATTATGATGCAAGTTTAAATTTAATGAATTGTTTCGAATAGATTTTAGCTATTGGCTGTCGGTCGTCAGAAATCGGCTATCAATAATCGTTTATTTTTCCTTTTTGTTAATGGTTAACCAATAATTCCAAAAGCTTTTGCTTAATTGCTGATTCAAAACAACTACTGAACCTTGATTTTTAGAAATACTTTCCGACAGATTGAAGTTTTGGTGGGATGAGAGAGTTTTTTTAAGGGATAAAAACTTACCTCATAACGGCGACTGCCCCAATCTGATTATGCGTCCCTTCGTTTCAGACAGGGAGAAAGTTTGTATTGAAAAGCTTATTCTAATAAAAGAGCATGACTTTGCACTACTACAGATTGGGATGAAATACAAGGTGGACTAGAACAACCGAATATTATTTTTTCACGGAATAATAATATTTTTTGAAGCTATAAGAGTATAAAAGTATTCTATCGTGCATCCTATATATAGAACCCATTTACTGAGTTTAAATAACACCAATGAATCTTATCAAAAAACAAAAAATAACTATTATAAAAACAATGAAAAAAATATTGCTATTAAGTGTATTAATCGCTCAGATAGGATACGCCCAAAGTCAAAATCCTTGGGAAAACCCAGCGGTAGTCGATAGTCATAAAGAACCTGCCCACACCGATTTTATGGTCTATGAAAATAAACCAACTGCCCTTGAAAACGACTATGCAAAATCGCCTTTCTACCAATCGTTAAACGGTACTTGGAAATTCAACTTTGCACCCTCTATCGAAAAAAGTCCTAAAAATTTCTTTGAAAAAAACTTGGACGATAGCCAATGGAATGATTTAAAAGTACCTTCAAACTGGGAAAGAAAAGGTTTTGGCACTCCTATTTATACCAACATTATTTATCCTTTTCCTAAAAACCCGCCTTTCATTGGTGGCGACAACCCTGTTGGAACTTATCGCAAAACATTCACTGTACCAACCAATTGGGATGGGCGTGAAATCTTGCTTCATTTTGGGTCAATCACGGGTTATGCCGTAGTTTATGTAAACGGCAAAGAAGTGGGAATGACGAAAGTATCTAAATCTCCTGCCGAATTTGATATTACTCCATTCCTACAAAAAGGTAATAATTTACTCGCTGTACAGGTGTATCGTTGGCACGATGGTAGTTACCTCGAAGACCAAGATTTTTGGCGTATATCTGGTATAGAACGTGATGTATTTGTGTATGCTTTACCTAAAACTAGCTTATGGGATTTTTTCTTGAAGGCTGATTTAGATAAAAATTATACCGACGGACTATTTAGTGCTGCTGTTTCGTTGCGTAAATTTGGCGAAAGTGACATTCAAGCGGGTACTATTCTTGCTGAAATTCAGGATAAAGCTGGAAAGACTATTTTCAGTAAACAGGTTGCTGTAAAACCAACAAGTTTAGAGGTTAAGCTGGATGGTAAAATCACAAATCCAGCAAAATGGAGTGCTGAGTTCCCCAATTTATATGACTGTATTTTAACCTTAAAGGATACAAAAGGAAATATTTTGGGAATAACCAGCACCAAAATTGGGTTTAGAAAAGTAGAAATCAAAAATGCTCAATTACTGATTAACGGTATTCCTACGTTGGTACACGGCGTAAACCGCCACGAGCATGACCCTGTAGAAGGACACGTTCCGAACCGTGAATTGATGCTGAAAGATATTCAATTGATGAAACTTTTTAATATCAATGCTGTACGTAATAGTCATTATCCGAATGATACTTACTGGTATAAATTATGCGATGAATACGGTTTGTATGTAGTTGACGAAGCCAATATCGAAACCCATGCGATGGGCGCTGAATGGCAAGGAAGATTTGACCAATCGAAACACCCTGCCTATTTACCCCTTTGGGCTGATGCCCATAAAGACCGTACGGTGCGTTTGTTTGAACGCGACAAAAACCACCCTTCGGTTATTATATGGTCTTTGGGAAATGAATGTGGCAACGGCCCTGTTTTCTATGAAACCTACAAATGGTTAAAAGAAAAAGACTCGACCCGTCCTGTACAATCAGAACAAGCTGGCGAAAATGCTAATACAGACATCGTTTGTCCGATGTACCCTGATATTGCATCAATGATTTCTTATGCCAAAGACCCAAGCAAAACAAGACCATACATCATGTGTGAATATTCGCACGCTATGGGGAATAGTAATGGTAACTTTCAGGAATATTGGGATATTATCGCTAGTTCAAAACACATGCAAGGTGGTTTTATCTGGGATTGGGTAGACCAAGGTATGCAAACGGCTACAACCGATGGAAGACCATTTTTTGCGTATGGTGGCGATTTAGGAGGATATTACTTACAAAACGATGAGAACTTCTGTTCAAATGGTGTGGTAGCTGCCGACCGTACTCCTCATCCGGGTTTATTCGAGGTGAAAAAAGTGTATCAATCTATTTTGTTCAAACAAAAAGACCTTGCTAAGGGTAATATCATCGTAGAAAACCTTTTTGATTTTACCAATTTAGACACCTATCAATTCAAGTGGATGATTGCTAAAAATGGTGTACCTCAGCAAGAAGGACCATTTGCGGTTTCGTTGTCACCAAAACAACAAAAAGAGATTCACTTAGACATTCCTGCCATCGACAATCAGGCAGAATATACGCTTTCGGTATTTGCTTATACCAAAGTAGCGAATCAGCTAGTTCCTGCTGGACACGAAATCGCTCGTGAACAATTTATCCTTAGTCAGCAATCATATTTTGAAATATTAGCTAAAAAGGACACTAAGGCTACTGTACAAGTTAGTCGTGAACAAAATAAAGTTCGTTTTACGGCAGGAGACATTACGGGTGAGTTTGATACCAAAAGAGGGCAATGGACAAAATATGGTTTAGGCTCGAATAAGTCTGTCATCCAACAATTCCCTGAACCGTATTTCTGGAGAGCAGCTACCGATAACGATTTTGGAAACGAAATGGGTACTAATTTAGGAATTTGGAGAAATGCCCATATCAACAGAGCCGTTAAGAATGTACAGGTAGGCGACCTACAAGCTGATGGAAGTGTACTAATCACGGTAAATTACGACCTTACTGGCATCAATGTTCCTTATACAACTACTTACCAAATTCAACCTGACGGAGCGATAAAAGTGACGGCAACAATGGATATGGGCGAACGTAATTTACCAGAACTCCCTCGTTTCGGAATGCGTATGCAATTGGATAAATCAACAGATGATATAAGTTATTATGGGCGTGGGCCTTTAGAAAACTATAGCGACCGCAAGACGGCGTCGTTCTTGGGCGTTTATCAAGAATTCAGTCCTAAAGCAATAGTAAGTAACTATATTCGTCCACAAGAACATGGTTATCATACTGATACGCGTTGGTTGAAGGTAGTTAATAACAAAGGACAAGGCCTATTAGTAGAAGCTCCTCAGGCTTTTTGTTTTAGTTTACTGCCATATAAAACAGAAGATTTGGATCCTGGAGAAACTAAAAAACAACAGCACCCTACCGACATTAAGATTCGTAATGAAAACACCTTACACATCGATTTAAATCAACGTGGTGTTGGTGGCGATAATAGTTGGGGAGAGCTTCCTCATAAGCAATATAGAATGTTGGATAAAAAATATTCTTACAGCTATGTTATTAAATTGATTGGTAACTAAAAGTATGTAAGGCTTTAGGATTTATTGACTTGAAGTTTTAGTAATAAAAAATCCCGAGAATGATTTATTCATTTTCGGGATTTTCTTTTGAAATCAATACTAATAAAAGGCTAATTGCTCACTGCTCAAAGCTTAGAGGCCTTCTCCGCCTTGGCGATATCTCTTAAACTCTTCAAATACAGCAATTCTACTTTTGTTCTTGCCCAAGGAGTTTTTCTTAGAAAAGATAAGCTTGATTTTACATTTGGGTCATAATTAAAACAACGAATATTGATTAATTCGCCTAACTTTTTCCAGCCGTAATAAGCCACTAGATGGTTCACAATATTTTCTAAGGTTAGTCCATGTAATGGATTATTTTTTTGCTTGGTTTCCATATTTTTATTTTTTGATCGACTATTGGCTATCGGTGGTCGCGGCTATCAGCTATCGGATGTCGGATTTCGGATTTCGGATTTCAGTTGTCGGATTTCAGCTTTCGGACATCGGATTTCGGCTATCGGTAGTCGGGTTTCAGTTGTCGGTAGTAGGGTTTCAGTTGTCGGATTTCAGTCGTTGTAAAAAACGAAAGCTAATAGCCGACGATAATCGACCACCGAAAGCCGATGTCCGATAGCCGATGTACGATAGCCGATGTACGAAAGCTGATAGCCGACCACCGATAGCCGATGTCCGATAGCTGAAAGCTGATAGCCGACCACCGAAACCCAAATTAATCCACAAATCTAATCATTAAACTGCTTTACCGCCTTATTTTTATCAATTGTCACTTCCAACGTGCTAACAGCGGATGTACCAAACCAACCCGCAGCTTGTTTTTTAGGCGTTGCACTGATATTGACTACATTACAAGGGATTCTGGCTGCTGGCGTCGAAAACAAACCAGTATTGTTCAGTTCAGTACGGAACTGTGTCCAGAAATCAAAATGAGCTTCAGTAATTGAATTAAGTTCTACTTTTAATTTATCGTTTTCAGCATACAATTCTGGCGAAATAGCCCTACGCAATGGCAAAATAAACATTAAGCCATCACCCACGCTACTTTTGTTTAAAAGAGCATCATAAGCAATCACGATATTATCCGCTCCGCTAAACATTTTCCCATTTTTATACACTTTCACACGGTAACAGTCGCCTACTCCTACAAAATCCTTGGCATAAAAATTAGCGTCGTAGCCTTGTTTAGGTTTATTGTCGCCCGTCTGGTTTACTCTGGGACTATCCTCGTATTTATATACGATAGAATCTATCTTTGGTACTCTTTTCAATTCCGATACTGCCTGATAGCTCTCGCCGTTCACATCTATCCTTAGTGTATAAGTCTTGCCGATAGCTCCCATGACTTCAGTAGAACTGCTAGGCGTCCAGATGTACTTACCTTCGTTTTTAGTGTCCTTAAATTCGTACACTTTACCCGTATTATCGGTTACTTTCACGATAGCATTCGTAACGGCATTGGGTGTGGTAGTGCTTAATAATGCCTGCGATTCCGTCAGTTTAATAAATTGTTCGCCCGCTACGTTGGTAATTGTACCTTCTACTACTAAATACTTTTCGGTTTCGGGAACATTTAGCTGAATTACGTCTTCGCAACTCATTAAAGAAACACTCAGGAATATGGAAAATATATATTTGATAATCGATTTCATAATTGATAATGTTAAAAATCCGCTATTAGAATTTAAAGTTGTACGTTACAGATGGAATAAACGAACCTATGATTGATAAACGAACGGCTTCGTTCTGTACTGTTCCCACTTGGGTAGTTCCGCCATCATCTTTTGGACGTGTATAAATTGAAAAGGGATTTCTACGATTGTATAAGTTATAAACCGAAAATACCCATTCTGATTCACCTTTACCAAACAATGCTTTCTTGTTCTTTTTAGTAGCCGAAATATCCAAGCGGTGGTATGCCGGCACTCTTACATTACCTCTTACGCCATTGGTCGTTATCCCAAACGTTAAGTCTTCATACACTCCTTGTCCTTTTCCTAACGAATACGGCACACCAGAGATAAATGAGAAGTTTGAGCCAAAACTCCAAGTTTTGTTGAATTCATATTGGGCTACCACGTTCAACGTATGTGTACGGTCATAACGGTTAGGATACCAATTATTATCGTTCAACCCTTGTACCAAGCGTTCTGTGCGCGCTAACGTATAGCTTACCCAACCTGTTAGTTTGCCTTTATTTTTCTTACCATAAAACTCTACCCCATAAGCACGCCCTTTACCAAACATCAAATCTTTTTCAAATGTAGGGTTCAAGAATAAGTTTGCACGGTCGGCATAGTCTATTTGGTTTTGTAGGTCTTTATAATATACCTCCACAGATGTTTCGTATTCGTTATTACCAAGGTTTTTAAAGAAACCCAAGGCAACTTGGTCTATCAACTGTGGTTTGATGTTGTTGGTACTAGACGTCCAAACATCCAATGGTGTAGAAGCAGCCGTATTAGAAAGCAAATGAATATACTGAGCCATGCGGTTGTAACTAGCTTTGATCGAACTGCTTTCGCTAGTTTCTAATTTCATGCTCAACCTTGGTTCAAAGTTTTGATAACTTTGTAATACTTTGTTTTTATCATTGGCTTTGGTCGTAAGGTCATAGCCCGAAGGAAATTCGTCTGAAACGCCCACATATACTCTTTCATAATATACATCTTCTTTACTGGTATAATCGTATCTAGAAAAACGAAGCCCATATTGTAACGATAGTTTCGACGATATTTTCATTTCATTTCCTACATAAGCCGCATACTCTACCGCATTTTTAGGGGCTGAGCCAAACGTACGTTTGTCCCCATTTGAGCTAGCCGTAGCCGACCCTGGCGTAAAGTCATAGTTTAATACCTGTCCACCAAAAGTAAGGGTATTGTCTGGCGTGATGTAATAGGTAAAGTCTGGCTTAAAGCTTAGGTTTTTGATATTAGACGTCCATCTGAAGGCATTATTGGGGCGTTTATTAGCCAAATCAGAATCAAGCAAATAATCATAATTACTATAGAAAGCCGTAGAGTTCAAGAATAATTTAGCACTGAACACATGGTTCCAACGAGCAGAAAGCGTGCTGTTTCCCCAGTTAAAACCAAATTGGTTACCAAAAACATCTCTACCAAAATATCCTGATAAGAAAACAGTATTGTTCTGATTGATATTATAGTTTACTTTGGCGGTTAAATCATAAAAATTGAATTTTGAATCGGCACTACTTCCCGTTAAAAATGGCTTTGCCAGTACATCAATGTATGAACGTCGTGCAGCTACAATGAATGAAGCTTTATCTTTTATGATAGGCGCTTCGATAGAAAGACGGCTAAAGATTGCTCCAATTCCTCCATTGATTTCTAAATGTTTGGCATTTCCTTCTTTCATTCTTACATCTAAAATAGATGCCCCACGTCCACCATATTGGGCAGGAATACCGCCTTTGATAAGTTTAACATCTTTTACTGCATCTGGATTGAAGATAGAGAAGAAGCCAAAAAGGTGTGAAGAATTGTATACCGGTGCATCATCTAATAAGATAAGGTTTTGGTCCACCCCACCCCCACGGACATTAAAACCACTAGCGCCTTCACCCACTGTAGAAACCCCCGGCAATAGTTGAATAGCTCGCACCAAATCGACCTCGCCTAACAAAGCAGGAATCTTTTTGATGGTTTTCATCTCTATTTTATTGACCGACATTTCTATGGCTTGGACGTTGTCGTCTTCGCGTTTAGCATTTACTACTACTTCCGCTAGCTCCTGTCCGTCCTCTTGTACTTCTACATTCAAGGTAACGTTTTTGTCAATTAGCTTAATGTCTTTTATTGATTTACGATAGCCCAATGAGCTAATGACAATTGAATAATCGCCTTTAGGGAGAGTCAAAGAATAAAAACCATAAGTATTTGTGGTAGTACCAGTCATTAATTCCTTCACAAAGATGGAAGCACCTATCAGGCCTTCGCCATTTTTGTTGTCTTTTATATAGCCACTCACTGTTAATTTATCAGATTGAGCAAAAAGTTGTATCGGTAAAATCAATAATACAAATAAGGATTTTCGAATAAGGTTTATCATAAATTGAGATTAGAAATGTTTAAATTTAAAAATGGGTTTTTGTTTCTCTTTTAAAAACTCAGGAATTTGATTTTAGTTATCATTTTTCAAAAAATATATGTCATAAATTTCCATCTTTTGTACTTCTCATATGCATATCACTACATACAATTGTTTGATTTTCTTCATTTTACCTCCAACAACCAAGCAATTCCGTCCATCATTCAGCCATTGGGATGAATATATTTTATTTATTATTTCTCTTGCAAAAATGGGTATAAAATCATCAAAAAAGCGCTTTTTTGATAGTTTTTATCATATCATCATGATTACTGCTCATTTGAATAATGCAAAATTAGCCTTGTTTATGATGAATGAAATATAAGTATGTGATGAATGGCAAGTTCAGTAATCTGACAGTCGGAAGCTATTAAACCCCTATACATAATGATAAATTAATAGAAACAATCAATTAATTTAACACATCGGAAACATATTGCCGAATAATAATTTTTATTTTAAATATTAATTGTATATTTGCAAAAATATCAGTAAAATAATTCTGAAATATGAATCTTGAACAATTAGGCAGTGTTATCCGTGAAAGAAGAAATACTCTTTCTCTTAGCCAAGAAAATTTAAGCGAGCAAAGTGATGTAGCGATTAAGACGATTCACTCTATCGAACTAGGGAAGGCTAACCCTTCAATAAAGACACTTAACAAAATCTTAGATAATCTAGGATTGGAAGTAATTGTAGTGAGCAAAAAGGAATAAATCGTCTTTATTTCGTAATGATAGCTCTTTACGAAACAATTCTCTCAATCAAAACATATAAAATCTTTCTAATTCTCAAATTGATTTAACATGGAACAAGCCATTAGTTACGAACGTATTCCGACCATTATTTACGCTGATTCAGATGCAGCGTCTCGGGCAATCGCTCATGAAATCGCTGGCATCATTCGTCAAAAAAGTATTGAAGGTAAACCCGCCGTATTAGGTTTGGCTACGGGTTCATCACCTAAAAAAGTTTACGCCGAGCTTATCAGAATGCACCGCGAAGAGGGTTTAAGTTTCCAAAATGTAGTTACATATAACCTCGACGAGTATTATCCGATGCAACCAGACGCTGTACAAAGTTATGTGCGTTTTATGCGTGAACAACTTTTTGATCATGTTGATATTCCATCAGGCAACTGGCATTTACCAGACGGTACGTTACCACTTGAAAAATTAGGAGAGTTTTGTAAAGATTACGAAGCACAAATTGAGCGTTATGGAGGCTTAGATTTCCAATTGCTTGGTATTGGTAGAAACGGTCACATTGGTTTCAACGAACCAGGTTCTTTGATTAATTCAAGAACACGTTTGATGACCCTCGATTTAACGACCCAAATAGATGCCGCTGGCGACTTTGGTGGTTTGGCGAAGGTATCTAAAAAGGCTATTACGATGGGTGTCCAAAAAATTATGGAAGCCAAACGTGTGGTATTATTAGCATGGGGCGAACACAAAGCCATCAACGTGGCACGTGCCGTTGAGGGTTCGGTAAGCTCTGATGTTCCTGCCTCTTATTTGCAATTACACGAAAATGCTTGTTTTGTGATTGATACTTCGGCGGCATCACAATTAACGAGACTAAGAACTCCGTGGATGGTGGATTCCGTGAATTGGGACAGACCAATGATTAAAAAGGCTGTTATCCACTTAGCATTAACGGTGAATAAACCTGTATTGAAGCTTACTAACGGAGATTATAACGAAAACGGTCTTTCAGATTTGTTGGCATTATATGGTCAAGCCTATGATATAAACATTGAGGTATTCAACTATTTACAGCACAGTATCACGGGTTGGCCGGGTGGTAAGCCTAACGCTGACGATTCTAACCGTCCTGAACGTGCATATCCTGCTCGTAAAAAAGTGATTATCTTTAGCCCACACCCAGACGACGACATTATTTCTATGGGGGGTACTTTCCAACGTTTACACGACCAAGGTCATGATGTACACGTGGCTTACCAAACTTCTGGAAACATTGCCGTTGCTGATGACGAAGCGTTGCGTTTTGCTGAATTTGTGGTTGACTTCAACGAAAGATTTGAGGCTAACAATGCTAAAGCAAACCGTATTTATCGTGAAGCCGCTAAGTTTTTGAAAGCTAAGAAGGATTCTGAAATCGATACGCCTGAGGTTCGTTATATCAAAGGGTTGATTCGTAGAGGGGAAGCCAAAAATACTTGCCGTTACGTAGGTATCAAAAAAGAAAATATCCATTTCTTGGATATGCCTTTTTATGAAACGGGAACGGTACAGAAAAACCCAATCGGACAGGCTGACGTAGATATTGTATTGAATTTGATTGAAGAGATTCAGCCACACCAAATTTATGCAGCAGGCGATTTAGCCGACCCACATGGAACGCACAAGGTTTGTTTAGATGCTATTATCGAAGCGGCACAAAAACTAAAACACCGCGAGTACATGAACAATTGCTGGATTTGGTTGTATAAAGGTGCATGGCAAGAATGGGATATCGACCAGATAGAAATGGCCGTACCGATGTCGCCAGACCAAGTATTGAAAAAACGTTATGGTATTTTCAAACACCAATCACAAAAAGATGGTGTACCTTTCCAAGGTTCAGACGACCGCGAGTTCTGGCAACGTGCAGAAGATAGAAACAGTAATACTGCCAAGTTATACAACAAATTAGGCTTAGCCGAATACGAAGCAATGGAAGCTTTTGTAAGATGGAAGTTCTAACGATTTTATTACACTAATCAACAGTAAAAGGTTGGCAAATTAATTTTTGTCAGCCTTTTTTTTGAGGGTAAGCTATTAGATTATTGGACTTTAGGACTTGAAGATATTAGACTTTAGGATTATTAGACTTAAGGACTAAAACCGTGGACTGTGGCACACGGTGCGGACTTGAAGAATATTAAAAAAATCTCTATAATCCGCGAATTAAATCAGCGAAAATCTGCGGGTAAAATTAAGCGCTTTAGACAGTTTATATCATAGTTGTCAACTAATTTGAAGTCATGCCATGAGTGACGACCAGAAGATGATTTAATTGAACAAATGACATAATTATGAAAATTTAGCACTAAATTCAAAGGACTAGTTTTAAAACCAAGATTTGCCATGCCCAAAGGAACGAGTAGCAATATATTTTATAATATCTTTCAGTTCTTGACAAACAAAAAGACGAAATTATCCGATAAACCTAAAGCTAAAATTCCTGAACGCTATCCAGAAAATTCGCAAGGAGACTTCTATGTCGAGAATGGAGTTTGTATTACTTGTGGAGCACCTGAAAACGAAGCACCTGACTTAATTGAGCACTCCAAACTTGAATGTGGACATTGCTATTTCAAAAAACAACCACAAACTGAAGATGAAATTCAACGTGCTATCAATGCAATAGCCGTTTCTTGTATTTCAGGACTTAGGTATGGTGGAACTGATGAAAAAATATTGAAAAAGCTTTACGATATGGGTGAAAGTGCACAATGTGACCATAAACTTAAAAGTAATTTATAAAACTATCATTTACAGCAAAGTATAACTTCTATTTAGTGCGTGAAATGTATATTATTTCTGTTTATTATAAATTTTTTCGACAAGTCCTGATAAGCAACCTCTACATGTTACCGTTTCAGCGTTTCTACTTTTTATTAGTTTGATTAATTTATAAATGTCTGACGGAATCACATCACCTTGTCGTTCTAACATTTCAAAGCCAGTAACCCCATACACTTGAGTTTCAACGCAAATACTTTTTACCATGTCGGCAAGCTCTGAGGTATTTTCTTCTTCAACCAGCTTTAATATTTTCTCCCCCATTGTAGTTATGGGTGCTCCATCACCACAATACATGGCAAATTCTTCTGACGTTGAAAGCTCAGAGACCAAATTGGCTAAAGTTTTTTTTGATTTATACAATTTATTTCGTTGATTCAAATAATTTAAAGATTGCTCTTTATTGATGCTAGAATAGTAGTAAGAAGATGGTGGGGCATTATCGAATGGGTCAGTACCATGTTTTAATGTCAATACGCAAATGGTGTCATTTTTCTTAAGAATGTTTATTTGATACCTATAAAAATTTAGGGCTATCTCTATTCTTTGGTGCATGTAGCCAACATCTAAATCTCTGTCAAAGCGAATATTGAAGTCACTTCTTGAAGGTATATGTTTTGATTTCAAAGAGTCTAATTTGTAAGTTAGGGTAGAAGATAAAGTTTGTGTTTGTAAAACACTTACAATTTTTAAAGCGTAGCTCTTTGCATCTTGTCCAAAAGATGGCGAGATATACAACATAAATAGTATTAATAAGTATCCAAGCTTTATTCTTGCTGAAAGCATTCGTAGTTTAGCCATTGGCTTATCATTTTAAATGTGAATTTATGATTAATTTAAGTAAATTGTGCAGGAGCTATGAATCAATAAGTTTCTTCTATAAAATATTCGACTAAATCCATTTTTGAAGCCTGTTGTTTTGTTTATAAGCCAGACTTAAAATTCGTTCATTAACCTATCAATATCTTTCTATGCGTTTATTTAATTTTCTTATTGCCTTAATCCTTGTTTGTTTAACACTTTGGAATTGTGGTCATAAACAGGCTGAAGCTACTGAGCAAGATACAACAATAGCGAATCAGCAAAATAGTACTAATGCGCTAGCTAAGATATTAGCAATGCCTGATACCAACGAGCATCAAGTAACAACCAAACATTTTATTTTTACTTTTGAACCATCAACAAAGGATTTTTTTGATAAAACAAACCAAGCAACTAACCTGATACCTGATAGTACTAAGCTAGAAAAGGTTGGACTAAAATGGTTTGGAAATCTTGCCGACGGAACAAAAAAAAATATTGCTACAAATGATACCACCGAAGGTTTTGATACTTATGTAGTATATAAATTCATAGGGGTTTTGGCAGGGCAATCACAGTGGGTTTTTCAGGTGAATTTCTACGAGTCGATTGAATACGTATTGATTGATATGCATACAGGAAAACACATGCCTTTGTATGGTTTTCCCGTTGTTTCCCCAGATAAGAAATGGATTATTTCATCAAATGCTGATTTAGTAGCAGGAGAGTCTGAAAATGCGTTTAATCTAATACAAATTACTCCTCAAGGGTTGATTGTTAAGGATAAAGTAGCATTAAAAACTAGAGGGATAAATCAGCTTAAATGGATAAACAATACTACTTTAGTAGTAGAAGAAACATTCCTTCAAAACGATGAGGAGTTAATTCGTTATGCTAAATTGTATATTCAGAAAAAATGAGCCTTGTACTGATGGCATGACTCCAAGTCATGCCATCAGTTGAAATATAAATCAACAACTGATATGGGAAAAACAAAAATACCAACAGTAGAAACCCAAATGATGATACGAAAGCCTGTATCGGTAGTGTTTCAAGCATTTATAGACCCTGCCATCACTACTAATTTTTGGTTTACAAAATCTAGTGGGAAATTGGAAGCTGGCAAAACGATTACTTGGGAGTGGGAAATGTACGGTGTTTCGGTAGCGGTTCTTGTAAAAGAAATAATACCTAATACAAAAATAGCTGTCGATTGGGGTGAACCTGCTACCAGTATTGATTACGAGTTTTTAGCGCTAAGCGACGAGACGACGTATGTTGTTATTAAAAATTATGGATTTAAACAGACTGGCGACGATTTAATTGAGGTTATTAAAGATAGTACGGGTGGTTTTACCACTGTTTTAGATAGCATGAAGGCCTATTTAGAGCATAATATTAAATTGAACTTGATAGGCGACAAATTTCCAAAAGAAGTTAGAGGACTTTAAGACTAGAGGACTTTAAGATGTAAGATTTTAGACATAAGACGCTAGAGTTTTTGACATAAGTTTTTAGCTACTAGACTTTTTACTTTAAGGCTTGAAGATTTTAGACATTAGACTTTAAACTTGAAAAAATGCTCCTCCACTTGTTTCGAAGAGCATTTCGAACAGCAATAAACTTCTTGTTGGAAATAAATTGGGAAAGTCAGCTATCTGAAAGCTGATAAACACTATCTATCATCCCTTCGGGATTTTGTCTTAGCACTTTTATTGCTTTCCTATAATCCTTTCACCCTTTTAGGGTTTATTCTCCCATTAATCGAATTGACACTTGAAAGCTGACAACCAATAACTAGAAAAATCCCGAAGGGATGACATGATTATAGCCATTAATGATAATCAATTACGTTAAACCCTGAAAGGGTGATATTGCTCACGAGTTCTAACATCTTTCTATTAGCTGGTGACTTAAGTCCTATCAATTACCCACATCTTTTAAAAAGTTAAAATGAAGAGGTGATTATTGATAAAATTGGTTTGAATAGGTTTAAATCGTCCTTCAAACCGAGCTTTGGTCTTCTCTTGTCATAGCCTGACTACGTGAATTTCTTATCACTAGCGATGGACTTAAGTCCATCGCTAGTGATAAGAATATGATTATCAAGTACTTATGGATATATGGGTAATCATTAGGACTTAAGTCACCAGCTAATAGAAAGATGCTTTTACGGATGGGGGTTCGAAGATTAATACATCTAAAGCAAATACCTGATTACCGAAACCCGAAGTCCGATAGCCTTAAACCTTAAATCACCTTCGCATCAAAAGTGCCCGTCAGGATTTTACCATTTCTTTTTACTTGCAACCAAATTCTATAGTTCCCTGCCTGTGGGAAAACATAAGGAAAGTTTACCGTATTATGATGTTCGCTTTTGTTGACAGTATGTAACATATTTGGCATCAAAAAATTATCTCTTTCAGCTTCTGACATCACACTCAATTTCGTCATGATTTTATCTACGCTATCTTTAAAAGCTGGTGCTGGCAAGAAAATAGGTTTGCTAGATGTTTCATTCAATCTTTTTTGCATCACAACTACCGACGTTGAAGAAACTGTTCCCGTAGGGTGCAAATGAATATATACCGAACCATCATCTTTGACGACAGCCGCATGCCCCATCATGCCTAAATAAGGTTCAAGCTGTGCTTTTGTTCCGTCTGGACTTACAATACTAAATTTTAAATCATAGAACTGCCCCGTCATCAAAGGCTTTTTAGGGTCGGCTTCCCACACAATACTTGAGCCATCCTGCAATTTAGTTTTTACACCAGGCGTACCGCAGATGGTTATCTGATCACTTTTGATAGTAGCTTCTTTAGTATTCAACGGATTCGTGATGGCGTAGGCATCATAAGGGTCTTTTAAAGGACTTACAGCCTTACCATTTATAATTTGTTTCGTGATTTCAACCGTATCTGCAATGGTATATTGCGACCCTTGCAGGCGCATTACATCTGCATACAACAAATACTTCCCCGCAGGCAAGTCGGGCATTTGGGCTTCGAAGTTTAACGTGTCTTTTCTAGTAGGATGCAAATGGGCAAATACATCCATCGTTCCTTTTCTAATTAAAAACAAGTGCATCAGTTTGCCGTGGTCAGGAATAGCATAGCTTAGCCAACGTCTTTTTACAGAATTGCTATCAATCTGTAATTTCAATACCGATACGCCGTTTTCTTCTATTACTTTGGTGTTGGCTGTATAAGGTTGGTACAACTCTCTTTTATAGTCGTCCGTCAGTCCGTTCCACCAATTATTGCCCACAAAAAGTAAAACACCACAAAAACTTGCTCCAATTACTGAACCTCTGACTCTTTTTTTAATCGTAGCGTCATTACTACTTTCGCCTACAGCCTGTAAGCTGTCGCTCGTACTGGCTCCGATGATGGTTGTTAGCAGACCCACCAACAGCAAACCCAATCCTGCCAACATCCAACCCAGCGACGGTGCCATCTCTCGTTTGGCAGTAGCAATGGCTACAATGGGGACAATCATGGTACCTTTACCACGGTTGCCCGTAATCTCTACTTGCACACTGGCGGCACCTGAGTTCATCAGCCAAATCTGACCTTCGTAGCGTCCTGCCTGATTGGCTACGGGAAAAGCCTCGTCTGAACGAGGAGACCCTTCGTCGCCAAACCAGTAATAAATAGGCTTAATATGTACTTTCTCAATATCATTACCATCCGTAATGACCGTTACTTTAGCCGTTCCCGGAATTACCTCTGGCGGTTGTACATATACCTGCAACGCATATTTACCCGCATTGCCTTCAAAAACAACACCCGAGCTACCGATATGGGCATGACTTCTGTAAGTAATACACAGAGAAAGCAGTAGGAATAAACTGTTTAAAATATTTTTTTTCATAGTGATTTTTTTAAGGCAGGTAAAGTATTAAAGTATGTTTTTTTACATAAACCCCGTAGCGGTATTTTTTCTATTTGAATTGCTACTTAACAAGCTGAAAGCTCATTGCTCACAACTTAAAGCTAAAATCACCGCTGCACTTTCTGCATCCATTTACCCCACATTAAACCTACTTTGGCAGATAAAACACCAAGTACCAAAGCCACTCCTCCGCCAGTAGCCCATGCAGATACGCCCGTAGTAACATCCCAAGGAGCAAATTTATAACGATATTGCCAGTCGGCATCACTGCTATACGACCATGCATCTGATTGGAAAAACCAGTTGCGGGCATAAGGAGATTCTAATAAGAAATTACCTGCTGGATATTGGATAATCAAGAAAGTGGCGAGGAAACCAAAGCCCATCAAGACGGCTAATACCCAATCGTCTTGGGTTGCGAATTTCACTTTTAGTATATCAATAACCAATGCAGGAAAAACCAATAATAAAGGGAATGCCGTCGTTTGATAATTAGTAACAGGATTGGCAATTGGTCCTAATAAAGGCTCGGCTGGAAAGATTCTGAGGGTAGCATTGATGGCGATATAATAAACCATATAAATCAAGGCTGAATAAGTAGCACCCCATTTGCTATCAGAAGCACGAGAAAAAGCAATAATCAACATCGGGAACAATGCCGAACCTATTTGATAAAACAAGGCACCGTGCATATTCCATCTGCCCAAAAATTCAAACATAAACGTATAGGCCGTAGCTAATACCATGCCTGCGGTAAAAATAAAAATCCAACGTAAACGAGTTATTCTCGCTTTGTTTTGTTCGGTACTTAAACTCGCTATTTTCTCTTTTCTGTTCAAAATCGCTAGCACCATAATCATGGCACCGATTTGAATGGCAATCAAACCTAATAATAAAACAGTATGTGGAGGTGAGAAAATCTGAACATCTAGCCCATAAGTATTATGCCACCAGTCATCAAAAGGTGCAGACGTACCCGCTGCAAAGCCTCCCCAGATGCAGAGCATTCCGCCCAAAGAGCTATAAAAAATACCCCAGAAATTAACCATTTTGCCTTTTTCAGCAGCATTGCCCCAGAACGAAGTCTTGAGTACCTGAAAACCAGAGATAATTCCTGCGAAGGCAGCACCGATGTAAATCAGATTGTGTGGAGCAGAGAACAGTCCGTCTCTTCCTATCGTCATGTGCCATGCAATATCCCATAGGATACCACTGATAACCAAGCACGAACAAATAGCAACTACATAGACATATAAAGGAATACCCAAAAGTAGGCTAGCAAAACTTGTTTTACTTTGCTGGGTGTGCACAGCAGGATTAAAAACGCTTGTTGATTCCATATTGTTAAATAAATTTTGAAGAGATTTTACTGAAAATAGGTAACTAAATTAATGAATAAAACCAAGATAATCAGGGAGTCTGACAAATTGTTTAATATCCTAGATGCCAAAAACTATAAAAGGGTTGCAAGAACTTATTCACAAGCAATTGTATTACTCCAGAAGTCTTGATAGTTTTGTATAGGGAACCTCACCCCCGACCCCTCTCCTTCAGAGAGGGGAGAATATCTGTAACTGAATATAAAATATTCTAAAGATATTTTATATTCAGTTACAGGAACAAACTAGATTACTTAGAGTTGTAAACAACTCTAAGTAAAAATCTCCCCTCTCTGAAGGAGAGGGGCCGGGGGTGAGGTTTTGTATATTAATTTAAAAAACAAAATATGGCAACTTGGTATTTAGGTAAAATACGTTACCAACGTGAAGACGAAGCGGGTTCTTTAAAAACAATCAATGAGGCATACTTGGTAGATGCCGTTTCATATACCGAAGCAGAAGCTAGGATGTTTGAAGTAGTGGCAAGTAATACACCTGATTTTCAGTTGATTAATTTGGCTAAAATGAAGTTGAGCGAAGTTTTCTTTGAAGAAAATGGCTCAGAAATCTGGTATAAAGCCAAAGTACAATACATCACTTTCGACGAAAAAACACAAAAAGAAAAGAAAGTACCTCACATGATGTTAATCAATGCCGAAAACCCAAAAGAGGTATACGAGGCTTTGGTGAAAAACTTAGGAAATTTAAACGATTATCTGATTACAGATATTAACATTACTACTATTTTAGAGGTGTGTCCGTATGTTCCTGAAAATGAATTATTGAAAAAAGGTAATTTCAGACCCGTAGCCGAAGTATTGGCAGAACAGGAAAGCCAATTGGCAGATCAAGCGAATCAATCATAAATGAAAGCTTAATGAATAACGAAGAAATTGTCGCCTTACTTGAACTGACGGTAAAGCTGCTTGAATTACACGACGAAAACGAATTCAAAATCAAAAATCTAGGTTTTGCGGTGCGTGCTTTGGATAAAACTACCGAAGATTTACTCAATATGTCGGTAGCTCAATTATCAACCTTGCCAAGTGTTGGGAAAAGTATTGCGACAAAAATTGAGGAAATCGCCCGAACGGGTACTAGCCAAGAGCTTTCTGAATTGTTGGCTCGCACCCCCGAAGGTGTCTTGGAGATGCTCGCTATCAAAGGCATTGGTCCAAAAAAAGTACGGGCGATTTGGAAAGAACTCAATATTACTGATACCCGCGAATTGCTGATAGCTTGTGAAAACGGACACGTAGCAAAATTGAAGGGTTTCGGTGATAAAATCCAGAATACCATCAAAGAGTCTATCTTGTACGCACAGTCGAATACGGGGAAACTTCGGATGGAGAAAGGAGAAGAATTGGCTCAAGTGTTGTTCGACGAACTAGAAGCACATTTCGAACTGGTGTCAATCGTTGGTGATGTCAGACGTAAAAACGAAATCGTAGAAAGCATTCAGCTAGTAGTGGGGTACGAAAAACCTTGGGAGGTTCAAAAGTTTATCAATACCTTACCGACGTTACAACAAGACGAAAAATCGTCGTCACCATTTGCTTGGCGTGGACATTTTGAAGGCAAGGGCATTGATATTGAAATATTGATTTGTTCGCCAGTACAGTTTGTTAACCAAGTGTTTATTTATTCGGCTTCCCCTAAACATTTGGCGACTCAGCATTTATTAAAGACGGTACAAAAAGAAACCTTTGAGTCGGAAGAAGCTATTTATGCTAGTGTGAATATACCTTATATCATTCCCGAAATGCGTGAGGGCAATTTCGAGTTTGATTGGGTTCAAAAACATCAGAATGAAGAATTGATTACGTGGGATGCCCTAAAGGGTATTTTACACAATCATTCAACCTATTCAGACGGCAGACATACCCTAAAAGAAATGGCAGATTATTGTCGCGAATTGGGGTTTGAATACTTAGGCATAGCCGACCACTCTAAAACGGCATCTTATGCCAAAGGACTTTCGGAAGAAAGAATTTTTGAGCAACATGCCGAAATAGACCGCCTGAATCAGCAATATGCTTTGATGACCGACCGCCCTTTTAAAATCTTGAAAGGGATTGAGTCTGATATTTTGGGCGATGGTGCTTTAGACTATCCCGATGATGTCTTACAAAGCTTTGATTATATCGTGGCTTCTATCCATCAAAACCTAAAAATGACGGAAGAAAAAGCGATGTCGAGGCTAATAGCGGCTATCGAAAATCCTTACACTACCATCTTGGGACACCCGACGGGCAGACTGTTGTTATCAAGAGCGGGGTATCCTGTAGATTATCAGAAGATGATAGATGCCTGTGCTGCCAACAATGTAGTGATAGAAATCAATGCTAGTCCTTATCGTTTAGATTTAGATTGGCGATGGATACAGTATGCTTTAGAAAAGGGTGTAAAACTATCCATCAATCCAGATGCCCATGAAAAAGAAGGTTATTTTGATATGCACTATGGCGTAGCCGTAGCCCGCAAAGGGGGACTAACTACTGATATGACGTTTAATGCCCTAACCCTACAAGAAATTGAGGCTTATTTGAAGAAGTAGGGAGATTAATTCCTATCGGGTAGATTAAGTTCATCCGATAGGAATTGACATCAATTTGACTCTATAATATATCTTTTTAATTTATCTTCAACACTGTAACCATAAGCTTTTAATTCAGCAGAAGTTAATTTAAAGTATTCATCCCAAAAATAAGCTATATTATCAATCTGATTTGAGTTTCTACCTGTTACTCCAATTGCGAATACTTTACAGTCCTTTAAATCAGGAATTTGGTTGCTTTTTTTTAGTCTTTCTAAATATTTTACTGATTTATTGTAAGTAAATCCAGCTTTTAAATTAAAGCTACATTCTTGAGAATTTTGAACCATATCACTCAGAAGGACAATAATATTCTCGCTTTTCAATCTAGTACGTCCCAAAACAAAATCTTCTATATTTCTCAACTTACCTCCATTAGGATTAAATTCTATCAGATTAGTAGTTTGTTGAATTGCTCCTAAAATGTCTGTATGTTCTGTAAAAACTTTCCTTTTAATTTTTCCAATTTTTAATATTTCAGTGATTTTTGGAGATGTTTTTTCGACATATTGTGAGAATCTTAATCTTAGACTATCATTTGCATGACTAAAACCATCTGTATGTTGAGTAAATTTTTGATTAACTAAGTCCTCATGAATTAACTTCAATGGTTTTATTTTTGAACCTTCATCAATGGGAACGACTGTCAAGCAATCATATTGATTCAAGTTTGAAAATATAATCTCATTTACAATCCTGATATAATTATTAAGCGTTTCTTCATTGTTGCTTGAAGAATAGTCAACTAGAACAATAAAAACACGCCGTTTTTTTTCAACTAATTGATCACAGGAAGTATTAAATATCATTAAGATTAAGCATAATAT
>NZ_JBWKYN010000088.1:0-24015 GCF_059423785.1 Arcicella sp. GW458-12-2-14-TSB2
AATATTTTTTATATTTTTCTTTTATTTTTGTTTTATTTCATTTAGTTTTGTTTCAACAATCAAGAATATGTTGCCAAATCAGCGTAGAGAAAAGATTTTAGACCTCTTAAAAGAAGATGGTTTAGCCAAAGTAACCGATCTTGCCAGACTGTTTAAAGTCACAGAAGTGACCATTCGTCAGGATTTAGAGAAATTAGAAAAAGATGATTTAGTCATCAGAGAGCACGGTGGAGCTTATTTGAAAAATATTGAAGACCATGTTCGTGAATTTACTGTTGCACATAATGACCTAAATGTTCATCAAAAAGAAAAAATTGCGTTGAAATGCCTTGAGTTTATTTCAAGTGGTGATACCATAATTTTAGATTCAGGTTCTACAGTAACCGAAATAGCAAAAAAACTAAAAGGCTTTCGAAACCTTACGGTAATAACGAATGCCCTGAACATTGCAATGATGCTAGGTACTGAGCCAGGAATAGAAGTAATTATGACTGGCGGAGAGTTTAAGCCACCTACTTTGTCGTTAACGGGACAAAAAGCTGCCGACTTTTTTAAAGGTATCAATGTACAAAAATTGTTTTTAGCCACAGCAGGAATATCCCTAAAAGCTGGTTTGACTTACCCAAGTATTAGTGATATTGTGGTGAAAAAAGCGATGATAGATGCCGCAGAGACGACCTACTTAGTGGCAGATTCTACCAAATTTGGGAAAAGTGCTTTTGCCAGTTTAGGAGCGTTATCATTGATTGATTACATCATTACCGATAATGAGATTAATCAAGAAGATAAATCACATTTTGAAAAGAACGAAATAGAAATAATAATTGCCGATTAGTTGAAAGATAGAATATGATGCCTTGAATTCTCGTGAATTCTTGATGGATGACGTATGACTTATCGAGTAGGCTAGTTGCATAACTGTAAGTCATCGCTATGGAAAAAAAAATCACATTGGGAATTATCATCGGAAACAGAGACTTCTTTCCTGATAGTTTAGTGGAAAAAGCTAGGGTAGAGGTAATAGAACTTTGTAACACACTCGGGATAGATCCTATTGTTTTAGACAGCAACACGACGAAATTAGGAGGAGTTGAAACTTTTCAGGAAGCTCAAAAATGTGCTAATCTTTTTAAACAACACGCCGAAGACATTATTGGCGTATGGGTAGTACTACCAAACTTTGGTGATGAAAAAGGAGTAGCAGACAGTTTGAAATTGGCAAATCTTAATGTACCCGTTTTAGTACAGGCCTATCCAGACGATTTAGATAAGCTGGATGTCGCTCGTAGAAGAGATGCTTGGTGTGGTAAGATTTCGGTATGTAATAACTTGTATCAATACGGCATTAAATATACCCTGACCACCAAACACGTAGTTCGCCCTAATGATGAAGGATTTATAAAAGACCTCAAAGCTTTTTTATCAGTATGTAAAGTGGTGAGAGGTTTAAAGAATGTACGTATAGGGGCTATCGGTGCCAGACCTGGAGCCTTCAATACGGTAAGGTATAGTGAGAAAATTTTACAAAGAAATGGTATTTCAGTCGTTACTTGTGACCTCTCAGAGATACTAGGTAACGCGAATAAACTAACCAAAGACGATGCCATTGTAAAAGACCGTCTGGATAAAATATTAGCTTATACGCCTATCGGCAAAACTCCTAATGAAGCCATGATTCAGATTGCAAAATTAGATGCAGTCTTGAATAATTTCATGTTAGAACATTCATTAGATGCTACTGCTATTCAATGTTGGACGTCCCTACAGAAAAATTATGGCTGTAACGTATGTACCAGTATGAGTATCATGAGTGAAAATATGTTGCCAAGTGCTTGTGAAGTAGATGTGACAGGTACGCTAAGTATGTATGCTATGCAATTGGCTTCGGGTTCACCGAGTGCTTTGGTTGACTGGAATAATAACTATGCTGATGATGACGAAAAGTGCGTTTTATTCCACTGTGGCAACTGGGCAAAGTCTTTCTTGCCTGATATTCAGATTAGTAATGCACCGATTTTGGGTACGTCTGTAGGAGTAGAAAATACTTATGGAGCATTGGACGGACGTACACCAGCCATGCCGTTGACCTACGGAAGAATCAGCACAGATGACCCTAAAGGTATCATTAAAGCATACATCGGTGAAGGGGAATTAACAGATGATGCGCTAAAAACATTTGGTAATAGAGCCGTTGCGCAAATCAATGATTTACAAGGATTGATGCAATATGTATGTAGAAATGGATTTGAACATCACGTAGTAATGAATGCTTCAAAAACTGCTGGAATTTTAAAAGAATCTCTTGGTAATTATATGGGCTGGGAAGTTTATGAACACCGTTGAGGATGGAAATAATTGTGAGTTAGTGAATGAATGAGTTGTGAGTTAGTGAATTGTGAGTGAGCGATTAATAAAAAATTGTTTTACCCACTAACTCACAACTCACTCATTCACAATTCACAACTATATCTTACGACAAATGAGGAGGAATAGTTGTGAATGAGTGAATTGTGAGTTAGCAATTAATAATAAATTGTTTTATTCACCCACAATTCACTAACTCACAACTCACTCATTCACTCACTTACAATTCACAATTATATCTTATGACAACCAAGGAATTACAACTAAAATCGGTTGAATATCGTAAAAAAATTCTTCAATACATTTATCAAGCCAAGGCAGGACATACTGGAGGTTCGCTTTCTTGTATAGATATTCTGAATGTATTGTATAATGATGTGCTGAAAGTGAGCCCCGAAAATTTTAAGTCAGCCCTTCGTGACAGGTATATTCAAAGCAAAGGTCATTGTGTGGAAGCCTTGTACGTAGTTTTAGCAGATAAAGGTTTTTTCCCAGAATCAGCGCTTGAAACACTTTGTCAATACAAGTCATATTACATTGGTCACCCTACTAAAAAAGTAAATGGTGTCGAGCAAAATACTGGTGCTTTGGGTCATGGACTTTCGATGAGTTGCGGAAATGCCTTAGCGGCCAAATTAGATAATGTTGATTATAAGGTATTTACCCTATTAGGAGATGGCGAATTGCCAGAAGGAAGTAACTGGGAGGCCGCTCTTTCGGCAGCACATTATAAGCTAGATAATCTATGTGCTATTATAGATTTAAATGGTTTGCAAATTACAGCACCCACTAAAGAAGTATGTAATACAGAACCTTTGGATAAAAAGTTTGAAAGTTTCGGTTGGGCGGTACGCATTATCGATGGAAACGATATAGAAGCCTTGCAAGAAGCCTTTAATGCCTTGCCTTTTGAAATAGGAAAGCCAAGTGTAATTATCGCTAAAACGGTAAAAGGCAAAGGGGTAAGTTTTATGGAGAATAATTTGAAATGGCATCATGGTGTACCATCGCCAGAACAATATCAGCAAGCTATGGAGGAATTGACGACTGTTCAAGAAAGTCTTTTAGAAGTAGCTTAAAACCTTAAATCGCTTAAGAACTTGGGAGCAACGATTGATAACATCGCCACGACAGATAAAGCCAACTTGGATATTTTTTCAGAAGTACTCCAGACTTTGGCTGAAACCGACAAGAATTTATTGGTAGTAACCAGTGACTCAAGAGGTTCGGGAAAGTTAGTCCCTTTCGGACAAAAATATCCTCAGCAAATAGTAGAAGTAGGTATTGCCGAACAACATTTGGTGGGTATGGCAGCAGGATTGGCTTCGTCTGGCAAAAAAGTTTTTGCCGTTTCACCTGCTTGTTTCCTCACAGCCAGAGCTTTAGAACAAATCAAAAATGATGTTGCTTATTCTGACAATCCAGTCAAGCTTATCGGAATCAGTGCAGGCGTAAGTTATGGAGCTTTGGGAAGTACACACCATAGTTTACACGATTACGCTGTGATGAGAGCCATCAATAACCTTACGATTGTAGCACCAGCCGATAATTTTGAAACGGCCGAAGCCATCAGACAAGCTGCCTCTATAGATACGCCTTTTTATATTCGTTTTGGGAAGAAAGTAATGCCTCTTTTAAGTGAAACAAATACTGAATTTGAGTTTGGTAAAGGCAGAGTTATCAAAGAAGGAAAAGACGTCGTGCTGATTGCCACAGGCGAGACCGTATATCCTGCCTTGCAAGCAGCACAGGCATTAGTGAAAGACAATATAGATGTTGCCGTAATCAGTATGCACACGATTAAACCACTCGATACAGCACTTATAGCCAAATACGCAACGCAATGTAAGGCAATAGTGACGGTGGAGGAACACAGTATTTATGGAGGCTTGGGCGAAGCGTGTGCTTCATTTCTACTTCAAAATCAATTTAATAAGCCTTTTAAAATCATAGGATTACCAGATGAATACACGGTAAGTGGCTCACAGAATGAGATTTTTAAGCACTATGGCATTTCAGAAGCTGGAATCATAAATGAGGCTTTGAAATTGTTAGCAAGTAAGTGAAAATATACCCTCTTATACTATTCAAACAATGAAAATGCTTATTAAACATCTTTTTGTTTACGGTTTATTGTTCATTATTCATCATACTGTTCATGCTCAATCAACGGTTGAACAATGGGGAAGATTTGAATTGACTTTAAAGCATAAGCCGAACGGAAATGCTTTCACAGATGTAAACCTCAAAGCAACATTTATTACTAAAGATACTGCATATACAGTGGCAGGTTTTTATGATGGTAATGATACTTTTATTGTTCGTTTTATGCCATCTAAAACTGGAGTTTGGAAGTATGTTACCCAAAGTGATATTGCGGCACTAAATAATAAAAAAGGGCAATTTGAATGCATCAAGGCTACCGTAGATAATCATGGAATAGTACAAGTGGCTGATGTTTATCATTTCAAATATGCTGATGGCAAAAGATATTACCCACTAGGAACAACATCTTACGCTTGGACACATATGTCGAATGAAGTGCAAGAAATGACACTTAGAACCCTGAAAAATACAGGGTTTAATAAAATTAGAATGGGGGTTTTTCCTAAAAATTATGATTTAGTCAAAGAAGAACCAACGCTTTATCCTTATGTAATTAAAGAAATAAAAAAGGATTCTACTGGCAAGGAAATAAAGGTATGGGATTATTCAACGTTTAATCCCGCATTCTTTCAACATTTGGAAAAAAGGATTGATAATTTACGAGACTTAGGCATACAGGCTGATTTAATTATTTTTCACCCATATGATAAAGGTCGGTGGGGATTTGATGAAATGCCTATGGAGGCGAATCTACATTATATTCAATATTTAACTGCCCGCTTGTCATCTTTTCAGAATATATGGTGGTCGTTAGCGAATGAATATGACTATGTAAAAAGTAAAACAGATGCAGATTGGCTTACGCTTACTAAAGCCGTTATAAAAAATGACCCGTATAGACATTTATGTTCCATTCATGGCAGCACAGCTAAATATTTTGATTATTGGCGACCAGAATTTACCCATGTGTCAGTACAAGACGAAGCCCCTGTGATGAACTGGGGAGCGGCATCTATTGCTAGAAATATATATAACAAGCCCGTTATTTATGACGAAGTAGGCTATGAAGGAAATCTGAAACACCGTTGGGGGCGTTATAGCGGAGAAGAAATGACACACCTTATTTGGATGGGAGTCATCGGAGGAACCTATGTTACGCATGGCGAATCATATATGTTTAAAGATTTGAGAGATACCATTTTTTGGGCAAAAGGAGGTGAATTGAAAGGTACAAGCTGGAAAAGAGTAGGTTTTCTGAGAAAGATTTTAGAAGAAACAGCAAGAATACTAGAGCCAGCAGATATGAGCAGAGATGCTAAGACCACTACTACTGGAAAAGGCGTTTACATTGTTTATCTAGGTAATGAAATAAATAATAAATGGTTGTTTAATCTGCCACACAAGAATGCCAATTTTGAAAAGCGTCCTGTAAAGGGGAATCGTTATAAAGTAGAAATTATTGATACTTGGGACATGACTGTCAAAGTAGTTCCAACAACTTTTGAGCTTTCAGAGGTGAATGATTACCGTTTCTATGACAAAGACATGAAACAGGTAAGAATTCCCTTAAAGCCATATTTAGCCTTACGGATAACAGAAATTCCTAAACTATGAAAAATTATATATTCATATTATTGTTGTTGCTACTGGGTTGTCAGGAAAAGAATCCATCACAAGGACCTAAGAAAATGGCGATTGTGGTCTCGACACTCAATAACCCTTGGTTTGTATTTCTGGCTGAAAACGCCGCTGCAAAAGCCAAAGAATTGGGTTATGAAACAAAAATATTTGATTCTCAGAACAATACTGCCCTAGAATCAGACCACTTTGAAAATGCCATTGTATCGGGTTATCAAGCAATTTTGTTTAATCCTACTGATGCCGATGGAAGTGTAGTGAATGTTCAAAAAGCAAAAGATGCTGGTATCCCAGTATTTTGTATGGATAGAGAAGTAAATTCTCCAGATGCGGCTACTTCACAAATTTTATCAGATAGTTTTTCTGGAAGTGTAGCCATTGCTAAATTTTTCGTTCAACAATTGCATAAAAAAGGCAATTATGTAGAACTCCTTGGTTTAGTAGGCGATAACAATACGTGGGCTCGTTCAAAGGGCTTTCATAGCTTAGTTGATAATTACCCTGGCCTTAAAATGGTCGCTCAGCAAAGTGCCGATTTCGACCGTAACAAAGCGATGGAAGTGATGGAGTCTATTTTGCAAGCTCAACCAAATATTGATGCGGTGTTTTGTGGAAACGATGCGATGGCCATGGGAGCATATCAGGCATTAGCAGGCGCAGGCAAGGCCAATAAAGTAAAAGTGTTTGGTTTTGATGGGGCAGACGATGTCGTTGCAGCCATCAAAGACGGAAAAGTAGCAGCCACAGGCATGCAATTCCCGAAAGTGATGGCACAAATGGCAGCCGTTTACGCAGATGAATATTTAAAGGGGAAAAGAGATTTTCCAGCTAAAATTCCAGTGGCAGTAGAATTAGTGACCAAAGATAATATCAGTCATTATACTGCTTTTGGTAAAAAGTAATTGAATTTTCAGAATAGTGAATATTATCAGCTATTCAGCCTCAGTAATCATTTAACCTTATCACTATGCGAATCGTCAAAATTGTTGTCGCTATCATTGCATTACTTTTTATTGGTTACCATTCTATCGAAATCAAAAAACTAGATGAGGTAAAAAGAGCCTCCGCTGAAAAATTTGATGCCTCAAGTTTTGCCCGTAATTTTTTAGAAAAAACACTTCCTCCAAGTTTTATTAAAGCACCCGATGTTGGTACGTTGTTAGAAGCCCTAAAAACAGCACCTAAAGAAGCATTTCAAAAGATGTCTAATGCGGTAGCCATCGGAAATATTAGGTATTTTTTAGTGAAAGGGCAAGGGCAAATCACAAAGATTCAGGATGATGAAGTACAGGTATTATTAACCAACAATAATCAACCTGTCAGCATAACACTTGCTACTGAATTTATTTATGGAAATGCCATTCGTGATGCAGCGGGCGTATTTGATATTAAGCCTTTTACGAATACTACAGACATCAATAATATTTCATCGGAGATTAATAAAATCATTAGAACCGAGCGTGTACCAGCTTTTAGAAAGCAAATCAAGGTAGGAGACGCTATTCAGTTTATAGGAGCTTTAGAAATGAATCAAGAATATATTAATCTTCAGCATCTTGAGATTTTGCCAATAGAATTTAACAAAATATAGAGTTCAATGACATTATCGGCCAAAAATATCACAAAAAGGTTCTCGGGTGTTACTGCACTTGATGCTGTTTGTATTGATTTGCAAGCAGGGAAAGTAAATGCTATCATCGGTGAAAACGGAGCGGGGAAGTCGACATTAATGAAGATTTTGAGCGGTGTTTATACAGAATACGAAGGCACGATTTATCTGCAAAATAAACCCGTAAAGTTTACCAATACCAAAGAAGCCGAAAATGCAGGCATTGCTATCATTCATCAGGAATTGAATATGATTCCTTACCTGAGTGTGGTAGAGAATATCTTTTTGGGTAGAGAAGTAATCAATGCTTTCGGACTGTTGGATAAAGCTTTTATGCTTAAAAAAACACAAGCCTTATTGCAAAAGCTCTCTCTGAATATCGACCCCAATACGCCTGTCAGGAATCTTAAGGTTGGGCAACAACAGCTTATAGAGATAGCCAAAGCATTGTTGGTAGATGCCAAAGTAATTATCATGGACGAGCCCACGTCGGCCATTACGGGAGCAGAGGTAGATGTTTTGTTTAGAATAATAGATTCTTTAAAAGCAGAAGGTAAAGCCATTGCTTATATCTCACACAAACTGGACGAACTCTTTAAAATAGCGGATACTTACACTGTTTTGCGGGATGGGAAAAGTATTGAGTCGGGCGAAATGAGTGCCGTAACCCGCGATAATATCGTTTCAAAAATGGTAGGACGCGAATTGGTGATTATTCCCAAGAAAAAGCAAGATAGCAATAAAACAGAATTATTAAGGGTAAATCATTTAGGAATAAAACATGAGTCGTTTAAGAAAAATGATTTATTGAATGATATTTCCTTTGTATTGCATAAAGGTGAAATCTTGGGCATTTTCGGATTGATGGGAGCAGGTAGAACAGAATTGTTTGAAGCCATTTTTGGCTTAGCTCCCCGCAAAGTATCTGGCGAAGTATTGATGGAAGGCCAGCGACTCCATATTCACTCACCATCCGATGCCGTAAAAGCAGGTTTGGCATTAGTAAGTGAAGACCGTAAGAAAGATGGTATCGTACCAGAGTTGAGCGTTAAACAAAATATCTGTATTACCACATTGCCTGATTTACTCAGCAACGGAGTATTGGATAATAAAAAAGAGAATAATCTGGCGGATAAATATATCCAAGAATTAAGGATAAAAACCTCCTCATCTGATCAGCTCATTAAAAACCTAAGTGGAGGCAATCAGCAAAAAGCTATCCTCGCCAAATGGTTAGCTACCAAACCGAAAGTATTGTTGCTAGATGAACCAACACGTGGTATAGACGTAAATGCCAAAGCAGAAATTTATAAGCTTATCAATCAACTAGCAGAATCGGGTTTGGGCATTATCATGATTTCATCTGAATTGCCAGAAATTTTTGCGGTAAGCGACCGAGTGATTGTGCTAAGTGATGGAAAGGTAACAGGCGACTATGCCATTAATGATGCATCTGAAGAGATTTTATTAAAAGCAGCGATAGCCTAAGTAACAGTTGTGAATTATGGGTAATGAATTGTGAATTGTCATTGCTTAATATACAAAAAGCCATAAACATGAATTTGATTATACAAAAAGAAAAATTGTACAAATTGCAATCGCTCATTGCCCTATTTGTACTATGTATTATTATCAGTATTTTATCAGATAAATTCCTGACGGTTGCTAATGGATGGAATGTATTAAGACAAATTTCTGTAAATATTTGTATTTCTGTCGGTATGACTTTGGTAGTACTTACGGCAGGGATAGACTTATCGGTTGGGTCTATTTTAGCATTATGTGGTGCCATTACAGCAGGTTTATTGAAAAATGGCATCGAGATTCCTTCTCAGAATATATTGATAAGTTTTACCTTATTAGGGGCTATTATTGTAGGCTTGTTTTTTGGGGGAGTCTTAGGTTTTTTTAACGGATGGGTTATTACCAAATTCAAAGTCCCTCCATTCGTGGCTACCTTAGCCATGCTTACGATGGCTCGTGGGCTTACCATGCTCTGGACGAAAGGTTTTCCTATCAGTAATTTAGGAGCAAAGTTCGATTATATTGGTACAGGGTGGTTTTTAGGCGTACCAGTACCTGTTTGGATAAGTATTTTTGTGATTATTGTAGCCTTGATTGTTACGACAAAAACACCCCTCGGACGATATATTTACGCCATTGGTGGAAACGAAAATGCAGCTAGATTATCAGGCATTAAAATATATAAAATTAAGTTGATTGTTTATACCCTTGCAGGAGGTTTGGCAGCTTTAGGAGGTTTGATGGTAACAGCCCGCCTAGATTCTGCCCAACCTAATGCAGGAACAGGATATGAATTAGATGCCATTGCGGCAGTAGTAATCGGTGGCACTTCTTTATCTGGGGGACGTGGCTCTATTTTAGGGACAGTCCTTGGAGCAATCATCATTGGGGTGCTCAATAACGGATTAGTATTGCTCAATGTATCGCCTTTCTGGCAACAAGTAGTAAAAGGAATGGTGATATTGTTAGCAGTAATCATCGACCGTGCAAATGCTAAAAACGACTAACCGCTATGCAATATATACTCGCTATTGACCAAGGTACTAGTAGTACCAAAGCATTGATTTTCGATGAAAAGGCTGATGTAGTAGCTAGGGCTTCTGAAGTGCTACAAACCCAATATTTAGCAGATGGTTTTGTAGAACAAGACCCTGAAGGAATTTTTGAGAATGCCATGACTGCCGTTAAAAATTGTTTAGCTCAGTTTGTCGCTAATGGCGGAGACTTAAAAGATATAAAAACATGTGGTATCAGTAATCAAAGAGAAACCTTTGTGTTGTGGGATGAAAATGGCAAACCATTGCATAATGCGGTCGTTTGGCAATGCAAACGTTCTGTACAGGTATGTGATAGATTGAGCCAAGAAGGTTTAGGTAATACCATTAAAGAAAAAACAGGCTTATTAATCGACCCTTATTTTTCGGGGACTAAGCTGATTTGGTTATACGAAAATAATCCTGCAATAAAGCAAGCGATAGACGAAGGTAAAGCCTTTTTCGGAACAGTAGATACATGGTTATTGTATAAACTTACAGACGGGAAAGTTTATGCCACAGACTATACCAATGCTTCCAGAACATTATTTTTTAACCTGCATACCCTCGAATGGGATACGGAGCTATTGTCAATTTTCAATCTTTCAACAATCAATTTGCCCGTAGTTAAAGCATCTTCTTCAAATTTCGGTGCAAGTACGTTTGGTGGAATTTTTGACGAAGCCATCAGTATTTCTGGTATGATTGGCGATAGCCATGCAGCCGCTTTTGGAGAAGGTTGTTTTGAAGCAGGCACTGCTAAAGCTACTTTAGGGACTGGCTGTTCTATCTTGATGAACATCGGAGATAAACCACAGCCTTCGCAAAATGGCATGATTACGACTATCTGCTGGAGTACCGAAGGAAGAATAGACTATGCCCTTGAAGGTGCCATTGTAAGTTGTGGTGCAACCGTAGAATGGGTTAAAAATGAGTTAGGTTTATTTGCTGAAAGTAAACATACCCAAGCAATGGCTACGGCTGTTGAGGATAATGGAGGTGTTTATATCATCCCTGCCTTTAGTGGCTTAGGTGCACCCTATTGGGACATGAAGCGAAAGGCATCCATTCATGGATTAACATTTGGTACTAACAAGAATCATATCGTTCGGGCGACGTTGGAATCTATTCCTTTTCAGATAAAAGATGTGATATTAGCCATGGAGGAGGATTCTCACATACATTTACAAGAATTGATGGTAAATGGCGGAATGACTTCTAATAGTTTTGTATTAAGTGCAATAGCTGATTTACTTGGTATTCCAGTAGTCAACAAAGGAATGCCCGATGTATCTGCTTTAGGAGCAGCTTTAATGGCTGGTTTAGGCATACAAATTTTTGAATCAGTAGCATCTTTAAAAACCTTGTTTCAAAAGCCACAGTCAGTCCTCCCTCAGGAACAAAATCAACTAAAAATTCATAAAGCCTTTAAGGCTTGGAAAGAAATTATTCAATAAAACGCTTAGTTATTCTTCAGTTGCATACCCTATTTCCATATTTTATTTAAGGAAAATAGGGTATGTAGTATACTCTTCTCTCTCTTTCATTCAAAGCCAAAATCGTTAAATTATCTTTAGTCAAGTAATTATCTGTTAAAAGTTAATCGATTAAGCTATTCGTGTTCCAATTATCAAAAAAACATCTTTAAATATTCTTTTCTCATTTAATCTTACTGATTTTATGCTAGAAGGAAATGGTAAAGTGTTAATTTATAGCGTTTTAAACTGAAAAATATACAATGAAGAAACAACTCTTATTAATAATAAGCCTTTTAATAGTAGTAAATAGTACACAAGCACAATCACATTATCCCGGTCAGCATACAGACAAATTTACCTTACAAGATAAACTAAAACCCGCAGTATATAGCTTTGATTTATCTGATGTACGACTACTGGATGGACGATTCAAAGAAAATATGCTACGTGAACAAAGTTGGCTTTTATCGATAGATGTCAAAAGATTATTACATAGTTTTCGTAATAATGCAGGTATTTATGATGCCAATGAAGGGGGATATTTTGAAGTGAAAAAATATGGAGGTTGGGAATCGTTGGATTGTGATTTACGAGGACATTCTACGGGACATTTGCTTTCTGGGCTTTCATTGATGTATGCGCAGACTGGTGACGAACGCTTTAAAGTTAAAGCAGACAGCATCGTTGCTGGATTGGCAGTTGTGCAAAAAGTATTAAATCAAGATGGTTATTTAAGTGCTTTTCCACAAGAATTGATTAATAGAAATATCACAGGACAAAAAGTGTGGGCTCCTTGGTACACTTTGCATAAGATAATTGCTGGACTAATCGACCAATATCTATATTGCAATAATCTGCAAGCATTAGAAGTTGCCCAAAAGATAGGAGCTTGGGCATATCAAAAACTTCAACCTGTAACCCAAGCACAACGTGCCTTGATGCTTCGCAATGAGTTTGGAGGAATTAATGAATCTTTTTACAATTTATATGCTATCACTGGAAAAGCTGAATACAAATGGCTAGCTACATTTTTCTATCATAACGAAATGCTTGACCCATTGAAAGAAGGCAAAGATATTTTAGAAAAGAAGCACGCCAATACCTACATTCCTAAATTATTGGGAATGACGCGTGAATATGAGTTAGAAGGCCAAGGACAAGGAGATGCTGTTGCTACTTTCTTTTGGAATACTGTTATCAATCACCATTCATTTGCAACGGGAAGTAATAGTGATAAAGAAAAATTTTTCAAAGCAGACGCACTTTCAGAACACTTGACGGGCTATACTGGCGAAACGTGCAATGTTTATAATATGCTTAAACTGACTCGCCATTTGTTTTCGCACACTGCTGATGTGAAATATGCGGACTATTACGAGAAAGCTCTTTTCAACCATATCCTTGGTCAACAAGACCCACAAACAGGAATGGTAGCCTACTTTTTACCCATGTTAGCTGGAGCACACAAAGTATATAGTACTCCGGAAAATTCCTTTTGGTGTTGCGTAGGCAGTGGATTCGAAAACCATGCAAAGTATGGTGAAGCCATATATTATCATAGTGCAGACGCTCTGTATGTGAATTTATTCATAGCTTCAACCCTTAATTGGAAGGAAAAGGGGTTTAGCATTAAACAAGAAACCGTTTTCCCTGAGTCTGGTAAAACAGTGTTTACGATTGAATCTGCTCCAAATCAGTTACTTACTTTAAATGTTCGTTATCCATCATGGGCAAGTAATGTGAGTGTTACGGTGAATGGAAAGTCTTTGAAAATCAAGCAAACTGCAGGAAGCTACCTTTCAATAGGTAGAGTATGGAAAGCAACTGACCGTGTAGAAATTACATTTCCCCTGACTTTGACTACACAAGCTACCAGTGATAACCCTAATAAAGTAGCAATATTATATGGGCCAATCGTATTGGCTGGAGAAATGGGTACGGCGCAAATGGAATCTCCTGCTCCTTATTCTAATCCTTCACTGTATAACGATTATTACACATTCAACTACAAAGTACCTGCTGACATAGTACAAACATTGAGTTTAGATAAAAGTAATGTGAACAATACTATTAAACCTCTCACAGAAAACCCCCTGACCTTCAAAACATTAAATGAAGGTATTACACTTCGCCCTTTGTACGATATTCACCGAGAACGATATGTAGTGTATTGGGATCTGAAGTAGAAAGTACCATTTCACTAGCCACACAATATTAGAACAATTAAGCAACCTGTGGAAGAAATATAAGCATACTAGCATAAGCATAGTTGACTAATGCTAAAGCACTAAAAGTAAGTACTATTTTGTACTTGTTTTTAATGTTTTAGCATTTTTTTGTGATGCTTGCTACCTCTTTTACTATTTTTTACACACATTTTGTAGAGTTATTTGCTCAAATGTCCTCCTAAATGTTAGTTTTCTGCTACTGGTACAAATGTTTTAACCTCTTTAATGTAACCTATAAAATAATAAGAACATGGAAAAAGCTGATAGAGTAGATAAGGAAATGCGTTCTGATATTAAAGAACAAAAAAAAACGAAAGCAGGCAATATGTTTATCTATACTGTTTTAATTGGGATTGTCTTAATCTTGATTTCAATAGCAGGAGGATATTGGTCCACTTCTGATAACGAAGGCCAGCATAACATGGGTAAAGTGACCTCTAAAGACACATTGATATTAAATAAATCAGACACTGTTAAATAATTTATAAATAAAATAAAGCCATGGGAACTACAAAAATCGAAACTACAAAGAAAAAAGTTAAAAAAGAGGCTGCTGAACACAAAGCCGAAACGTTAGAAAAAAAAGGAGCTGTAGCAAAAGCAGAAGCTAAAGAAACTATCGATGATATTAAACTTGGTGCTTTGAATTTAGCTGAAAAAGTAGCTGATAAGTTTGACGAAGTGAAAGCTAAAGTGAAAAAAGCAATTTAGTGACACGAGATTTTTCAAACTTAAAATTCATAAACCTTCTAAAAAAGAATCAGGAATTTTAATTATAACTGATTCTTACCTTTAATTATGCAAAATCAATATGAAATTCTCTTGAAAGGTCTGAATGAACTAATAGAGATTAACTATAATCGTATCGAAAATTATAGGAAAGCAGAACAAAACATGGATGGAGGGGACTTGAAAAATCTTTTTCACGGAATGTTGAATGAAAGCGAACACTTTGCAGAAGCATTGGCTGAACATGTGGTAAAATTTGGTGGAGAACCTGCTACTTCAAGTACACTGATAGGTAAAGCTCATCAAATTTGGGTAGATTTTAAAGCTTCAATTGTATCTAATAATCGAGAAACTATTTTGAATTCTTGTGAATCTGGCGATAAAGCTACACTCGAGGCCTATGAAACTGTGTTGGCTTCAGATAAAGTACAAGCATCGCCTGATTTGTCGCAATTATTGAAATCACAAATTTCTTCAATCACTGAGTCATTAAAAATTATTCAGTCATTGAAAAAATCGCAGCATCATGCAAAGGCAGAACAGGAGGTATTAGATAACCAACAAGAAGTATTCGATAAACCAATGCCAGTATCATAATTTTTGATTTGTTGACGGAAAATGCCATGACATTGTTATGGCATTTTTGTTAGAAAAGCTAAACAAAAATATTGTACTGTTCATTATACCAAAACAATTAAATTATGAGAACGATAAATATGTATACACGGAGTATTAGCAAAATAGTTTTGTTATTACTTGTTTTAGCACCGAGTTTTTATTCATGTAATTCATTTAAAAAGCTTAATAATGCTCAGCGAGGGGCCATCATTGGTGCTGGTACTGGTGCAGCCATGGGTGCTGCTATCGGACGAAAATCAAATCCAGCTGTTTATGCGATTGTAGGCTCAGCTGTCGGAGGAATTGCAGGTACGTTTGTAGGGAAATACATGGATAAGCAAGCTGAAAAGTTAAAGAAAGATTTAGATGTAGTAGCGGATGTAGAAAGAGTGGGAGAGGGCATCAAAATTACGATGAAGTCGGGAGTATTGTTCGATTTCAATTCGTCCAAAATTAATCCTACTGTAAATGATAATCTAATTAAGTTTGCTGAAACCTTAAAGCAGTATCCTGATACAGAAATTTTAGTAGCTGGGCATACTGATAATGTAGGAACAGAGGCTTATAACATGAAATTGTCTCAGCAAAGAGCAGATGCAGTAGCGGCTGTTCTGAAAGCTAATAACGTATCAAGAAGTCGTCTGACAGTATTAGGTTATGGCGAGAAAGACCCTGTAGCTGATAATACATTGGAGTCGGGCAGAGAGCAAAATAGAAGAGTAGAATTTGCTATTGTTGCTGACGATAAGTTGAAAAAAGATGCAGTTAAGGCTAGCGGTAATGAAGTAAGTAAAAAATAAAAAGGTTAAGCCCTAATCAAGGTATCCTAGGTTCAAGGTAGAATTGCCCGTTAGTCTCATTTCATAGATTAATGGGCAATTCTATTTTTTTACTTGTTAAAGTAGCAGGAGAAGTTTTGTTTTTAGTGTGACTATCAACTCTGTTGTCTAAAAATTATCTTCAATAAAAAAGTTGATTAAACAGGCTGAATTATGAAATATCGCATTGAGAACTTCATGATAAAGTCTTGCGTATTTAAAAAAACGTTATGCTTAATTTTTAATAAACTAGGTATTTAAAAAAATAAATTTGCCCTTCAACCTGACTTTTCTGGATTGATGGGCAAATTTCTTTTTTCGCCTTTATTTTCGTTTTTGGCTCATATTTTGTTTAAATAAAATAGCTTAATTTGGTAAGAAAACAAGCTAAGCATTGAAGAAAAGCTCTAAGAGTTTTAAGCAACAATATACTTGATTTATGAAACCACTATTAACGACCAAAGAACCATTTTAAGTTATTGATAACTTAAAAAGATATTTGGATTATAATAAATATGAAGAAAAGGGCTTTTTGTGCGCTAGAGATTTACAGCAAATACACAGGTATAAAAACAATAGTTACTATTATTGGATTAATAATTTATGCATCTTCACTTTCACTAGCTCAATCAGATCGGCTGCAACTTTTGAATGATAAACTTAACGCTGCTAAACATGATACCGATAGAGTAAATACGTATTATGCCCTTTCAAGATATTATTGGAATAAAAATTCAGATAGTTCACTTTTTATGGCACAAAAGTCTTTGGATTTAGCCAAGAAAATCCATTTTGAGAAAGGTGTTGCTTTAGCATACCTTACTAAAGGCGTGTCATTGGTTTCAAAGGGAAGATTGCCCGAAGCACTAGAATGCCATTTCCAATGTCTACGCATTAGTGAAAAGCTAGGATTGACTGGGCTTTCAGGAAATGAATATAATAATATAGGTATTGTTTATTCAGATATGGAAGAGTATGACAATGCCTTGTTTTATTATAAAAAAGCATACGATATAGCCCTTAAACAAAATGACCCAACAAAGTATGCTACATTTAGCTTGTTAGTAAATATGGGCGAAATCTTTAAATATAAAGGAAAGCCAGATTCAACCATAGCTTATAATAAAAAAGCTTTGCCCATAGCTCAAGGAGTAAAAGACACTCTTGGAACTACTATTACGCTCTATAATATAGGCGAGAATTATATAGCTCTTAAAAACTACGAGTTAGCAAAAGAATACCTCAATAAAGCGTTGGCATTAGCAATAAAAATTAAGGATGATGAAGATATTGCCTATTGTCATAATGCGTTTGCACTTATTTATTATTATACTGGTAATTATAAATTAAGTTTACATTTTGCCAATATGGCTTTAAAAGAGAATAAGAAACTAGGTATTGAAGAAATATCGACTCAGATATACAATACATTGTACCTGAATCATCAAAAATTAGGAAATTATAAAGAAGCACTAGTTTTTAGAAATTTAGGAATAGCGTTAAAAGATAGTCTAAGTGGTATCGAAAAAACAAGAGCCATCACCAGAGTGCAGTCGAGCTATGAGCTTGAAAAGAAACAACAACAAATAGATTTACTGAATAAAACTGCTCGTATCAAACAAGGAGAATTAAAAAACCTTGAGTTGAAGCGAAATCTGATAGCTGGAGGAGCCTTGCTTTTATTAATGATAGCCGTCCTTTTATTTAAAAATCATCATGAAAAGAAGAAATTTATCAAACAATTGGAGGAACAAAACAAGGATATTATTGATAAAAATGAACATTTAGAAGAATTGATATTGGTAAGGAATCGATTTTTTTCAATTATCAGTCATGATCTTCGTGGGCCTGTTAACTCAGTTAAAGGAATGATAGACTATATGATTGATGATAAAATGGTTGAAGAAGAGGTAGCGTTTTATGTGGGACAAATCTCTCAAAGTCTGCATGCTACCTCCAAGCTATTAGATAATCTTTTATACTGGGCTAAAAGTCAAATGGATGGTATGCAAGTAAATCCGCAATTGTTTGACATACAGGAAATAATCCAGCAGAATGTTTTATTAATAGAAACAAGAGCTACAGAAAAGAAAATAAAAATAGTTGCCGAAAGGCGACAAGCACCTCAATTGGTTTTTGCGGATTCAATCATGATAGATATTGTTATTAGGAATATTGTCGAGAATGCAGTAAAATTTTTAAAAGCATCCAATAGCGTTATTATTGATACTGTAGAAAAGGAACAGGTAATTGTTGTATCTATTAAAGATGATGGACAAGGGATTCCATTGGAGGCTCAATCAAAAATATTCAATAAATATACTTCATATTCAAGTTTTGGGACAGCCAAAGAGAAAGGGAGTGGTCTTGGGCTGTTGTTATGCAAAGAACTGATAGAGAAAAATAATGGAACAATATGGTTTGAAAGTGTGCCGGACCAAGGTACTACTTTCTACTTTACACTACCATTCAGTAAAAAGTAAAATTAGCTTTCTTAAGAACGATAATTGAAGCCCTTAAGAAAGCTAATATATTCGCATAAATCTTTATTCTACATAAAGCACTAAGCCTTTTAGATAACTGCCTTCTGGGTGAAAGAAATTCACAGGGTGGTCAGCAGGCTGTGTAAGGTGATGTAATACTTTGGCTTGTCGCCCAGCTTCTAGCGCAGCAGAGACTACAGTATTATAAAATAGCTCTCTGTCAACTACCTGTGAACACGAAAACGTAAATAAAATTCCTCCCTTTGCTAATCTTTTAAAACCTTCAGTATTCAATCTCTTATACCCTTGAATAGCATTATGACGCGTAGCTACGTTTTTGGCGTAAGCAGGTGGGTCAAGTACGATTAAATCATAAAACTGGTCGTTAGCTTTCAAGTACTTCATTACATCTTCTGCATAAGCCTGATGATTTAATCCTTGAAAATTGTTTGCTTCGATATTTTGAGTAACCAAGTCGATTGCTTTCTGAGAAACGTCAACAGAATGTACTAATTCAGCCTCAGCCCCTAAAGCATACATCGAAAAGCCACCCGAATAACAGAACGAATTCAATACTTTTTTACCTTTTGAATATTTCGCTAACAAGGCTCTGTTATCTCTTTGATCAAGGAAAAAACCAGTTTTTTGTCCAGTCTCCCAGTTAATCATAAACTTAAAACCATTTTCAAGGACAGGGTGCGGTACTGTACACGCACCAAATAAATAACCATTCTGAACCGTTGAGGCAAACTGGTTAGGAAGCGTTTCGTGCGATTTATTATAAATAGCGATTAATTTATCTCCGTATACTTTTTGTAAGGCTACCGCAATTTTCTCTTTTTCAAGATACATACCGATGCTATGGGCTTGAAAAACGGCAACGCCATTGTAGAAATCAATGATTAGGCCTGGGCAACCATCTCCTTCGCCATGGATTAAACGGTAACAATTAGTAGTTTCAAAATCAATTAATTGACGAACCTGATAAGCCTTTTGGATTTTATCAAACCAGAAGTTTTCATCAGCGTTGGTTTCTTGAAAAGAAAATATTTTTACAGCGATACTTCCTTCATGATAATGTCCAGTAGCCAAATAGTTTTTGTGCGAATCAAACACATCAACGGCTTCCCCATCTGTAGGATTTCCAATAATTTTTGCAATAGCACCCGAAAAAATCCAAGGGTGAAAACGTTTTACAGGGTTTTCCTTACCTGCTTTTAAAATAATTTGTGATTTCATACCACAAAATTACAGATGAAAATCGTTTTAATACTTATTCACCCTTCATTTTCAAAGGAATCAATTTTCATCTCTTGCTTTAAAAAGTTTTTGAAGCCATGTTTTCTGTTCTTTTTCATCGGCTTGTTTTTCTTTAGCGGATGGGGCAAACTGTATGTTGCTTAAATCTGGCTGACCAGCATCTATCCATGCAGTGTACCAAAAATCACCAGTCATTTTGATAGACCTCCTCATTTGCCTTTCTACTTGTCCCCTCAACGCTTCATGGTATTTTTTTGAATAGTCCTTCGCATACATCTTGATATTTTGCCCATTATGCTCTTCGATACTATATTTTTTACTTGGATTAGTGGAGGCGTTTAGGTGTTTTTCAAAAGCAAAAACGGAATCCAAACACGCATTTGCATGGCTGACGGCTTCCCAAGTTCGTTTACTGACAGATTTTTCATAAGTAGCTGAGCCTACTAAGAAATCGTAGTTACTAGCAAATAATTCTGGTAATCGAGATTCCCAAAAACCATGAATACCGACTTGATTAGTTTTTTGTCCGTTGTAATTAGACGAAGTATGAAGCGGAACATTGGCATCAGCGATATAATGACCAATTTCAGCAGAGACTTTGAGAATCTTTTGAGCATTTTTTTCTTCAAATGCCTTCGTCAGTTGAAACTTCATAAACTGGATATGCCAAGGAACGATACCATGTTTGAATAAACTATCTTCTGAAAACTTTTCAACAGCGTCATTCCAGTAATGTGGCAATTTGTAAATGGCACTATCACCATAGCTATCCAAATCAATGTAATGTTTTGGGGCTTCGTCCTGCACAGCATACCTTCGACGGTCGGGAGCAACCGAGTGTTCTACAATATAATATAAGTTTGTTTTATAGAAAGAAATCATCTCGGGCGGTAAAGTAAAAATGGCTAATTGATTAATGCGTTGATGTGCGAAAAATCCCCATTTTGTGACCTTATGAGCATTCAGGTAAGGTTTTGGGTTAGAATAGCCTGCGCTTTTAAAAGCAAATGAAGCTGAAATGTTGGAAAATAAACATAAAAATAGGAGTAAAAATGTTTTTCTCATGGCGATATACTTTAGGTATAAAAAGCTAATTCAAGCTAATTTGAAAGTTTTTGTAAATATGCACTTGTATTATCTTAAAAAAGATGTACCTTTGCACCTCAATAATAGAAAATCAGAAAACCAATATTATTCGGGAAATAAACATGGCAAATCACAAATCATCTTTAAAAAGAATCAGAGCAAACGAAGCAAAAAGATTACGTAATCGTTATCAGCACAAAACTACACGTACAATGGTGAAGAAATTGCGCTTGACACACGATAAAGTAGTTGCTACTGATCTTTATCAAAAAGTTTCTTCTGCTCTTGACAAATTAGCTAAGAAGAACATTATTCACAAGAACAAAGCTTCTAACTTGAAATCTAAGTTAGCAAAGTTAGTGAATAAAATAGCTTAATATAGCTTTGAAATATTCATAAAAAAATGACCTTTCTGAAAAGATGGGTCTTTTTTTATGCCTAAAATTTTGCAATAAAATATTTTAGTTTTAAATTAATCTTTATAAAATATCGTTTCTACAGAAATACGATAATAGTTAATTTTGCCAAAAAAATAATAAAATACATACACTATATTAACACTATAAAACTTAACACCTAATGAAGACCTACGAGAATACCCATCTGAATATCAAATCTTGGGCAGAAGAAGATAGACCTCGCGAAAAACTACTTATCAAAGGCAAAGCAGCCTTATCAGACGCAGAATTGTTGGGCATTTTAATTGCTACAGGCATTCAGAACATGACAGCCATTGATATTGCCAAAGTAATACTCCAGCGTGTAAACAATGATTTGAATCAACTAGCGAGGCTCTCTGTGAAAGATTTAGCTAAGTTTAAAGGAATTGGTGAAGCCAAAGCCATTACGATAGTCAGTGCCTTAGAATTAGGGAGGAGAAAGAAAAACACAGAGAAAACAGAACGCCCAAGAATTAGGTGTTCGGCAGATGCTTATGAAGTATTAAAACCCTACCTGACAGATTTACAGCATGAAGAATTTTGGGTTATCTTGCTCAATCGTGCCAATGATGTAATGAAATGTGAAAGAGTAAGTAGCGGTGGTGTTTCTGGTACAATTGCTGACCCTAAAATGATATTTAAAGTAGCTTTAGAACACTTAGCGAGTGGTATTATTCTATCGCACAATCACCCTTCGGGTAATTTGAGCCCTAGTCAGGTAGATAAAGACCTTACACAAAAATTAAGAGCAGGAGGACAGCATCTAGATATACCTGTATTAGACCACCTGATTTTTACCGATAAAAAATACTTTAGCTTTGCCGACGAAGGAATGTTATGAAAGAGCCTATTTTTTCCAGAACATCATTGTTTCTATTAAACTTTTACGAGTACCTTTTTCGTAAAAACAGGCATTAGGAACAGTAGGAGGTTTTCTGAAGATAGGAATACTAGCACCAAAGTATAAATCTAGCCCCCGAGGCGTGCCGATATTTAATATACTTCCCAAGTTGTCAGTACCCAGAAAAACAGGCCCTAGGCGAGCAGACAAGCCAAATGAAAAGGTGCTATAATTATCTAATAGTGCAAAAGGCATAGCCACTTCTGCCCATTTAGTTTCCCATCTAGGGGTTACTGCTAACAACGAAGGAGATTTTATACCAATAGAATTGTCACTTCTTAAAGCATGTGTCCAAACGCTATTGATGTAAATATTGTTTTTGTAATGATAGTCAAAATTTACGCTGAAAGCTGTTGGTAAACTAGTGTGAAATAATGACTGAGCTTGATCTTCACTAAGGTTTAAAGAAGCATTGATACGGTCGAGGCCGTCATTAAGGCCTTGTACTTTTTTATAGTCTTTTGAATTAAAAACTTTATTCGTAGTATTTATATCCCAATTTTTTACATAATTAGGATTAGAATACTTTAGCCCACCAATATCCAATAATGAAACGCCTACGCGAAATTGATATTTGTTTTTACTTGGGTCTAATTTCAAAACACCCTTTTCTCGATAGGAAAATTTACGTAAATCTGGACGAAACTCATACACAATACCAATATCTAAGCCCCAGCCACTACCAGCAGATTGATTGCCCAAAATCCATCCGGGACTAAACTTTGCGTTTTCAAAAGCTTCATTTTTTGTATATCCATATTGAGCCACAAGACTATTAATTCTTAATAAACGCTCAGTACGGTTGGCTGGGTCGGATACAACATCATAATTAGCTCTGTCTATCATCAAGTGGGCAGAATATAAACCCACTAATCGTTTAACCGTAAGACCAACTTTGACAAAGTCTTCATCTTCGCTCATTAATACTTGCCCAAAGCTAAGCCCAAATTCAACAAAGCTATTTGCATTGAAAGTAGTGCCATTTAGGTTCACCAGTTGGTTTTGAATACCTTCATTTTTAATATTTGTACGAATTAGTTCAGAAAATTGGCTTTCCATACCAGTAAAATTGATGCCAGTTCGTACGCGCGTTAAAACAGCAACAGATTGTCTGTTATTTAGATTGATTAAAGCAGATGGCCCTCTGAAATCATCAATGGTGTGTAGGTGTTTAAGTCCACTACTTTGATTAGCTGCTAAATATTCGTCTTTAAAAAGAATGTTGTTGTTAACGGGGTTTCTGTATTGACTAGGAACAGTATTGCTGAAGAGTTGTAAGACAGAATAAGGCGCTTCCCAATTGGTGAAGTTATTCGTTAAAAATATATCATTGCTTGCTAAGTTAATATATACTTTATACCTTGAGTCTACTACATTAGCAGGATTAGTATAAACTGAATTAGTACCAGCATAATTACTTCCAGAAATACCTAACCATTGTTGTGCTGCGACTCCAAAAGAGAAAAATAAACATATTAAAAAATAAAGAATTAATCTAAGCATTGTTAGTGGTTTTGTATACTTTGCTATTACTACAAAAACGGTAGCGGTAATAAATTAATGGATAAATAATTTTACAAATATACCGCTAATACAAATTACTTATTAGCTATATAGATTTTAGTGCAAAAATATTATGATTTGGAGCTAAAAGGTAAACAGTTCAATTTAATATTGAAATATTTACATAATTTACTAT
>NZ_JBWKYN010000089.1:0-24008 GCF_059423785.1 Arcicella sp. GW458-12-2-14-TSB2
GGCATATAGGCAATAATATCTTCCAAAAACTAGATAAGGTTTATTATAAACCAGCATTGTTTTATCAACAACAGGCTTATTTTAACTGGCTAAGAAGTTTGGTTACAAAAATCAAAGCCATTGATGGGAGAAGATTAATTTCGATGGATATTTTAATGGCAAAAAACCTTGAAGAAGTAATAGGAATGTTACATTATTATGTACCAGAAATAGATACTTATGGACTGATAATTCCAGACAAATCGCCTGATATAAAGCTTATTAATAACTTAAAAGTTCCTTATTTTTACAGTAATATTCATATCAAAGCTTACCTACGTTTACCCAAAAATAATCATGTCGGAGGGTTCATCCAAAAATGGCAAGATCATCAAAATACTACCTCGGTAAACTTTAGTGGGTTAAGGGATGTAGAGGGTAAAAACAAACCAGAGCTTTATCAATTATCTAAAAGATGGCATGGCAACATTAGACCAAACGATTTGCCCCCAATTAAAATTTTGCGTCCTGCCATGACCACCGTGCCTAACCATTCTTTGCCCTACTATGCTTTGTTTTTAAAAGATAGAAGATGGCAAATAGCAGAAAACAATAATACAGGGATGAAATTTAGGTGGTACTTAGTTAAAAACAATAGTTTAGGGGAAGCTATTTCCATTAAAAAGTTAGGCGAGGGTACATCCATCAATGTTATCATTCCAGAAGATGTTTCTTCCTATAGGTTGTACCTAACGGGCTTTAGCAAAAATAACATCACCACGACACAGTCTGTATTGAACCTTCCTTTGTATAATGATGAGTTGTGAGTTGTCCTTTGTCATTGCCTAAAATAGGTTGCCTTGAGTTTTTAGAAAGTTAACATCGTAAACAATTAATAACTAGTAATTTGAAATGCTACCGAGACGGTGGACTAATCACTCATTCACTCAATAAATATAGCTGTGATTAAAAAGAGAACCCAATATTTATATAGTACTATACTCATTGTCCTATTGTTTTTTGTGGGGTTTATATTTGCCAAACCTTATTTAAAGTCCATATTGATTGATGAACTAAGCGATAGGCATTACGAACCCGTATTGGGGGTTTATGACAGGTTTCACCAAGCAAGTATTTTGAATATTGACAACATTGAACATTATACCATAACTTGGAAAAATTCTGCTGTCTGGTTTGATGCCAATGCACTGGAACTTCAATTGAACAAAGGCAACCCCCTTTTGTTAACAATAGAAACATGGTCAAAAAATAGCATTACTACCCATGTTGCCGATAATGTAATAGACGAAACAAGCGGAGGCAAGTATGATGATAAAATTGAAAAACTTGGTCATGTCTTATCAAAGTATCAGCAAATAATATTCATCCGCTGGAACCCCAATATGGAGTTGCCAGTGTATCAATACCCTTGGCAGTTTCAATCGCCAGAGGCCTATATTAATGCCTTTAATTACTTTGCCAAGCAGATTAAACGATACGCACCTAAGGTAAAAATTGTATGGGGACCATCGGGCTATCCAGGCGATACTGAGTATTGGGTAGGAGACTCCAACGTAGATTTTGTAAGCCTGACTTTGGATGATAGCTATCAAAACTATACTACCGATACCATAGTATTCGATGGGTATGATACGATGACACAAAAACTGCATCGTATGAGGTTTATTAATAAGCCTGTTTTGATACTGGGTTCTGATAAAATCGATAAGGCGAACTTTCGTCAAGAATGGATAAGCCAAGCTGCCACCAATATCGAAAAGTATAAAAACACAGTGTATTCAACCGATAATTTTGAGATTTCGGGTAATAAACCTCTGAGAGTGGGTAAACCCCTGCTAGGTATTTACGACCCTAAAGAACGCTTACTGACCGATACCAGCATTAAGGCAGAACATCTTTTTGTAGATTTGGGTGAACTACAGTCGAGTAAATTTGAAATTGAGTTCAAGCAAGTGCTAGCGAGGCACCATGATGTAATAGTGACGATGGAGCCTTGGCGGGATACCACAGGCATGGTTGATAACAAGGTACTGACCAACATAACCAATGGACGTTATGATAAAGAGATAGCAAAGCTTTATGCTATCATCGCTAAGACCGAGCAAACGGTTTATTTGCGTTGGCTACACGAAATGGAAATACCTATTCACCGCTATTTATGGCAATCCCAAAAGCCAGTAGAATATATTAATGCTTACCGATACTTTATGTTGTTTAATAAAAAACCTGCTAAAAACATTCGCAAAGTTTGGGGACCAGCAGGGGATAGGGGCTCGGTAGATTGGTGGCCGGGTAATGATGTGGTTGACTATATTAGTTTTGCCATTTATGGTTTACCCGATAAGAATATCACCGACCATAACAAACAAGAACGTTTTGAGGCTATTTTCAAACGCAAAAACTATAGAATGCGATTTTTGAATAAGCCTATCTTTATCACAGAATTTGGCGTAAAAGGCCCCGAAGATTTCCAAACCGAGTGGATGAATGAAGCAGCCGAAACCATTAATGCCAACAAGCAAGTATTTGGGATGAGTTACTTTAATTTGTACGATAACCCCAAAGCATGGGGAAAAATTAAAGCCCCAGACTGGAGTATTACCAATAATACCTTTGATAGTTTTTATAAGAAATTAAGGTAAGGGTTGAATAATGAGAGATGGCTTAACCAAAATAGTAAAATCATAAAAAAGTTGGACTGTCCGAAAAGTTTTCATAACCAAATATTATTCTATGAATGACATCAACCGTAGCTCTGAAGGAGAGAGGTTCAGGATGAGGTTTTTCTAAGAATAATATTTGGCATTGTTTTCTTTATTTTACACGTGGTTTTTGGTTAGGTAATAAACTTGTAATAATGCCTATTAATGGCAAAAATGCACAAATTTTAAAGATATAGGCAATACTCGTAGAGTCTGCTAATGCCCCTAATACTGCTGAGCCAATTCCGCCCATGCCAAAAGAAAACCCAAAGAATAGTCCCGCTACTAAACCAATTTTATCAGGCATCAAGTCGGTAGCATATACTAAGATTGCAGTAAAAGCAGAGGCAATGATTAGTCCGATGATTACTGCAAAAGCAATCGTCCAGAACAACGATAAATAAGGTAAGAAAAGCGTGAACGGAGCGGCACCTAATATAGAAACCCAGATGATTTTCTTTCTACCATAACGGTCACCCAATCCGCCCCCTAATACAGTTCCGATGGCAACAGCACCAAGAAACATGAAAAGATATAATTGAGACTCTTTTACAGAGATATGGAATTTATCTATTAAGAAGAAGGTGAAATAATTGGTCATTGATGCTAAATAGATATATTTAGAAAATACCAGTGCCAATAAAACAACGATAGAAAATATTACTTTTTTACGAGGCAATTCTGAGACTACTATTGATGAATTATCCTTGGTAATTGTTTTTCTGGCAGCAATTTTCTCTCCATACCATTTTCCGATACGTAATAATACAAGAATCCCGATAAAGGCTGCAATGGCAAAAAGACTAACATAGTTTTGCCCTAACGGGAGAATAATTAATGCTACTAATAATGGTCCTACCGCACTACCAGCATTGCCACCAACTTGGAAAATAGATTGTGCCAATCCTTTCTGACCACCCGAAGCCAATTGTGCCACACGCGATGCCTCAGGGTGAAAAACAGATGAACCCATACCAATAAAACTAACCGATAGTAGAATCAGATAATAATGGTTGGCAAAAGCCAGACAAACCAAACCTATTAATGAAAGTGTCATGCCTATGGCTAATGACTTTGGATTAGGCTTTTTATCGGTGTAAATCCCCACAAAAGGTTGTAGGATAGAAGCCGTAAGCTGAAAAACCAATGTAATAACACCTATCTGGGCAAACGTAAGTTTGAATTCTCCTTTTAAAATAGGATATAACGAAGGAATGGTTGATTGAATAAGGTCATTTAAAAAATGAGTAAAGCTGATGGCAAACAATATCTGATAAACGATTTGTTTGGTGGCAGGGGAGGCTGTTTTTGTTAGTGTACTATTCATTGGTATTAAAGTTTAGTTCATCATATCATCAGATGAATTTGAGTAAAATTTAAGACTATTATTAATAAAGGTGAAAATTATAATCTTGATATTATACTGTTGGCAGCGGAGGCTGCTTTTTCTGGATTCTGGAGTTCAATCCACTGTAATAAGTCTTCGTGTAATGAATGTGATTCTTTGAAACTATCGGTATTCAGATTGCTACTTACAAACGATTTCGTCACTTGAATACTCGCTGTTTTATAAATTTCCGTTAGAATTGGATTCCCACAAGCCTCAGCGATAGAAATATGAAAATTTACATCTGCATGAATGCAATTTTGAACATCATTTTCTGCTGCAAACTTTTTTCTAAGACTTAACCATTGCTTACTTGTTTTTAACTGAGTAGCTGTACGATTCAAGGCGGCTTTTTCAGCAATCTTTACTTCTAACAATGAGCGTACCTCAATTACATCAGCTATTTCTGCACGACCCATTTGGTCATTGAGCGACTCTTGAATTTTATCAGATGCCACAAAAGTGCCAACACCCTGCTGAACAGCTAATAGGCCTTGGATAGATAAAATTTTAATAGCTTCACGAATGCTAGAACGCCCGACACCAAAGATTTTCATTAATTCGGACTCAATCGGGAGTTTATCTCCAATTTTATAATTACCCAAAAAAATTTGCTCAATTAGCCTGTCTGCTACTTCTTCTGCTAATGTTTTTTTATTGATTAAGCTCATATTACTATACATCATATCATCAGATGATTGCAAAGGTAATGGTTTTCAAAGGGATACCAAAAAATATTCATTGTTTTTAGATACTTGATTTGAAATACTATTTTGAATAATACCCCAAAGGATAGGCTTTTAGAACTATCCTTTGGGGTAAAACCACTTATTTGTAAACCCTAATATAATCTACTTCCATACTTGAAGAAACAAAGTTGGGGTCAATGGCTCCACCAAAATTGCCACCCATAGCTACGTTTAAGATTAAAAAGAAGTCTTTGTTAAATGGCAAGCTACTATTGTTATTGAAAGTGTAATAAAGTTTATTATCTACATACATTTTTATGGTACTAGCTGACCAATCTACTGAATATATATGAAATTCGGTAGATGGATTGGTAATGGTGGTATTTCCACTATCACCATTAGCACCTGAATGATTAGGATGGTGCATGGTACCATAAATCTTGTTAGGCTCATTGCCTTTGTTTTCCATAATATCAATCTCACCACATGCTGGCCAACCAACTGTTTGGATATTGCTGCCCAACATCCATAGTGCTGGCCAAGTACCACCGCCACTCGGTAATTTAGCTCTAATATCTACTCTACCATAAGTAAATGAGAATTTATTCATGGATTGTATTCTGCTTGAGGTATAATTAAAACCACTATAACTTTCTTTTTGGGCAGTAATTTTTAAGATACCATCTTTAATAATGATATTTTCTGGTCGATTAGTATAAAACTCTTTTTCTGAATTTCCCCAGCCATTATCACCATTGCCTATATCATAGCCCCAAACGGCAGGGTTCGGTGCTCCGTCTTTATCAAATTCCTCAGCCCAGAATAATTTCTTCTCTACTACAGGTTCTTCGCTTTGTTTTGGTTTTAATTTCATAAACCAAGCATTTCCATCAGCACCGATACTTCTTAAGCTGATACTGTTAGTAGAAATAGCCAATATTTCATAGGTATTACCCCCAGTAGCAAAATTTACGATACCATTACCCGGAACTACAAACTGGATTCGAGTAGAATTAGCCGAAGTTGAAGTAGAGGTAGCACCCATAAAAAGAAGGTTTTTAGCACCTGTTGTATTGATGTCATAACAGCCATCTCCACCCGACAAACCATAATAGCTTGTAGCTGCTCCAATTAAAGAAGACTGTCCTTTGTTATCAACTGTCATTGCTACATTATTATTGGCATCTTTTGTGAATGTAATCTCATCATCGTACAAGCACGCAGGGCGTGTGTTAGGGTCGGCTGCATACCAAATCGGTGAGAAAGCATCAACTGGGCCAACGCCTACGTGTCCGGGTGCATCTTTGTCAGTTACCCAAACTTTAGAGGCATTGTTTGTTAAAGCCGAAAGGATATCAGTAGGGATGGCAAATGTTACAAATACCTTTATTTTTTTACTCAGCGTTGAAGTCGCACCACCTGTACCTACTGCACTGACAGTAATAGTGTAGTCTTTTGTACCTGGATTACTGTACTTATAAGTAATTTTTCCTGACGGAACCACTTGGATATTGCCATCTCCAAAATCTATTTTATAGGTCAAAGCCTTATCTGCAACGGTAGTAATAATAACATCACCGCTACCATTGCCGAAGGGATTATTCGCATCCACTCCTTGAATGGTTGTATTAAGTGCTAAGTTTGAAGGAGCAACGATGTCTCCAAAAGCGTATTCAATTTGTTTACATGCACTAAAACTTATGGCAGTAGCCATTAAGATGAGCATGAATGATTTTATATTGCTTATCATGATTTCTGATTTTAAATTAATAAAGGATGATGTCATCGAATAAATAAGTGAAATTGGCAGAGCCGTCTCCTTTAGTGCCATTATCAAAAATGAGTACTACTTTTTGATAAGCCTTACTGGTATTAATTAAGCTGTAATCAAAAATTAACTCCTCCCAAGCATTGGCTTTGGTGCTGCTTAATTCTTGTTCAAAACTAACGCTACCATCCGTCAGGTTTTCTACTTTCAATAATACCTTAGTACCTACTTTAGGTGTAAAAACTTTCATTTTGAATGTTTTTTTACTCGAAAAATCAATCGGGTTATCTAAGCTAAGAAATGCTCCACCCCAAGGTTGCCCTCCATTTTTAATCAACTTTACGACCTTGCCACTAGTATTGATGCCATTTACTTGTGGATTACTGATAACACTGGCATTACCCCCATCAAAATTCACAAAGTCATATTTCAATGATGTCGATTCAAAAGTTAATGGAATAGAAAGCGTGTTGTTGGTTTCAGTAACTGTGGCAATCTGTACGTCGTCCCAATAAAAAACTTTTCCGCTACCTACTGTTCCAAAGTCAAAGAATAATGAAGCCTTGTGATATGTATTCGCAAGATTCAACGCATTTGTTCCTGCTACAGGTTTTGAAAAATCAAAAATTAATTCTTCCCACGCTTTTGCAGACTTTGTGAGTACTTCTGTTTCTACAGAGATATTTGGATTATTGCGGTCTTCAATTTTCAACCTAATAGGAATCCCAACTGACGGAGAGTAAACTCTAACACTCATTTTAGTGTTAGAAGCCGTAAGTTTAATAGCTGAGCTAAAGCCTGTTGGGGTTCCGATAGTAGTTCCCGCCCAAGTTTCTGCCCCAGATGGTTTGGTAGTAATTTTAACTTTATTACCAGCCTTTGTTGGATCTATGCCATCAATAGTGCTATTATTTCCAAAGTCAGTTACGGTATAATTTACATTGGCTTCATCAAACGTAACTGGGAGATTGATTGGAGATATTACCACTGGGCTGAATAATTTGATATCATCAAACAGATAGGTAAAATTACTTGAACCATCACCATTAGTACCATTATCAAAAATCAATACAATGTTTTGGTAAGTATTAGCCGTATTGATAGCACTGTAATCAAAGGTTAATTCTTCCCAAGTATTGGCTTTGGTAGTTTTTACTTCTTTTTCGAAATTCAGAGAACCGTTCGATGCATTTTCAACTTTCAATAATACTTTTGCACCTACTCTTGGAGAAAACACCTTCATCGAGAAAAATTTATTCACTGAGAAATCTATTGACCCTCCCAAGGTAATAAAACTTCCACCATAGGTTTGTCCTGCATATTTAATCATTTTGCCAACTTTTGATGAAGTATTGATACCGCTAGCCTGTGGGTTGTTTACAACGGTTACTTCGCCACCTGCAAAATTGGAAAATTTGTAGATTTGCCCAGGCGTCTCAAAATCAAGCGGTAATACAATCGGGCTTACAATGTTGATAGTCTTTTTTACTTCTGTAGTAGCTTTTCCTCCGCTCAATGCAACCACTTTCATCTCAAAATTACCGACAGAAGTGTAAGTATGGCTAATAGTTTCGCCTTCTAAAAAAGATTGCGGTACTTCGTTTGTTACGTCGCCAAAATAAACCTTAAATAGGGTTTCATAACTTGCTTTAGCCGAAACTTTTACTTTAAATGGATTAGCAGGTTCAATGGTGGTTGTTACTTCAACATTTTCAGGTGCTTTGAAAGAAACTGTTAATTGATGGGTACTCTCAGTACTTTTGCCAGTAACACCTACTCCTATTAATTTAACACTATAAACACCTTCAGCATATTTGTGTTGGATACTCTTACCTGCTTCTACAATTGCTGGAGTGTTTGTTCCATCACCAAAATATACTGAAAAGGTTGATGTGCCTTCGCCGTTGGGCGTAATGGTTACTAACCCTGTATTATCTTGTGTAATATCAAAAAGTGCAGCCATTTTAGCAGGAGCTGAGGCACTTTCCAGAAAAGAAATATCATCGAATATCTTTTCTTTACAGGCTGTCATTATAGAAATGAATACTATAATGGACAAAAATTTATATATATTTTTCATCGAAAATCATTTAGAAATGTTGAAAGGTAAATAGTTCCTTCAAATTCAAGTGGAATATTATTCCACTCATATAGATTAATAACCAGCATTTTGGATTAAGCCTGAAACATCTATTTCTGTTTGTGGAATCGGGAATATCTCGTTTTTACCAACCACAAAACCTTTTATTTTAGTTGAGGCTTGTCCTGTTCTAACCAAATCGAAAAAGCGATCGCCTTCCATTCCTAATTCTAGTCTTCGTTCTGCCCAAATGGCTTCTTTTAGGGTGTTTCCTGTCGCAGTAATGTTATGTGCATTGTCACCAAATGCTCTTTGACGCACTTTATTGAGGTACAATTGTGCCGTAACGTCATCAGGAGAAGCTTTTCGATTTAAAGCTTCGGCATACATCAGATACACATCTGCCAAACGAATAATGCGTTGATTATTCAAATAATTTAGTTCAATCTGTCCGCTTGTTTCTCCTTTTCTAGGTAAATACTTTTGGTTATATAAGCCTGTGTTTTTATAAGGAGCTACTTGATAAGTAATGCCAAAACTTGGATTAGCAATTTTATAAGCCTCTATATCTAAACAGGTTACATCTTTTCTTTTATCACCAGCTTCGTAGGCTTTCGCTAAATCTTGCGTAGGCAAGTTAGTACTCCAGCCTGCTGCATAAGGGCTAGACCCCGTTAGACCACGAATACCACATTGTTGAACAGCTAGATTTCCTTGTCCGCGGGTAACCCCACCCCAGTTATAATATGGTGAAAGATTTGAATATTGAATTTCAAAAACTGCTTCAGAACCGTTTTCGCCAGATTGTAAGAAAATATCCCCAAAGTTGGGTACTAAAGAATAAGGCCCGTCGATGACGCTTTTTAACATACCCGCAGCTAAATCAAACTTGTTTTGATAGAGATACACTTTACCTAACAATGCTTGGGCAGCAAATTTGGTTATTCTTCCATTTTTAGGGTCTGTACTTGGCAATGATGCAATAGCATTGGTCAAGTCTTTTTCTATTTGTGCATATACATCTGCTTTTGGAGCTTGTTTCAAGGCTCTTGAATCGGCAATGCCCAATTTCTTATCGACAAACAAGGGTACATTACCAAATACTTTAACGAGCGAGAAATAATAATAAGCACGCAAAAAAGCTACTTCACCATACATGGCTTCTTTTTCTGGAAAGGCTATGGTTTCGCCAGCAGGATTTTTGTCTTTATACTGATATAAATAATTGGCACGATTGATTCCCTCGTATGACGCTTTCCAAATTTCTGCCAATGTTCCATTTTGAGCAGTCAATGTATAATCGTCTATATTTTGTAAATTCAATACATCTGAGGCATTTTCGCCGCCAGCTACTGCATTATCAGATGCTATGTCGCCAATTGGAACTATTTGATTCAACCATTGCATAGGTGTATAAACACTTACGCCCATGCTTTGATAATCAGATGATGATTTTAAATAATCTTGATCAGTTACTCTATAATCGTCTTTAGGACTATAGTCAACCCATTCACTACAACTGGTAATACCTATTGTGATGAAAAGAAAACAGAGAATATTAATGATGTTTTTCATTTTTGTTATTTTTTTCAAAATGCTGTTAGCTTAAACACTTATTTTGACTAATTTCTATTTTGGGGCTTATTGCTTAAAGCCTTGCACTTCATGCATTTAGTTAAAACTTTACATCAATCCCAACAGACCAAGTTCTGGCTTGAGGGTAGGTTCCACGGTCAACACCTGTATCTAGTACACCGCCCGGAATTTCAGGGTCATAGCCAGAATATTTTGTAAAAGTGAACGCATTTTTTACTTGAGCATAAATGCGTATTTTATTCACTATTCTTTTAGGTACAATGGCATTAGGAAGCGTATAGCCAATCTGAATGTTTTTAATTTTTACGAAAGAGCCATCCTCAACATATCGGTCTGATACCCTGATATTGCTATTGGCATCCACAAATGAAAACCGAGGATTATTGGCATTATTGGTTGTGCCTTCGCCCGTCCATCGTCCTAATACAGACCTGAATTTGTTTGAATAAATCGCATTCCTTTCGTAAGCTCTGTAGATGTCATTACCGATAGATGCATAGGTAAATACATTTAGGTCTAGATTTTTATAGCTTAATCCCAAATTCCAACCCATCGTAAAATCTGGGAAAGGATTTCCAATTTGGGTTTTATCTAAATCTGTAATTTGTCCGTCGCCATTAACGTCAACAAAGCGAATATCTCCAGGAACAGCTCCTGACTGTTTGGGTGCTTCTGCAATTTGAGATGTATTCTGAAACAGACCATTGGTTTTAAAACCATAGAAATAACCAGGAGCAAAGCCTTGTTGGAAACGAGTAGCCGTTTGTGATTGACCGTTGAAATACGAACCGCCTGGAATAATCGCCGTTCCGTCTGAATTGGTAGCTGTTACTAAGTTTTTAGATGTTGTGAAGGTAATATTAGTATTAATTTTTAAATCCTTTATGATTTCAGCATTATAACCAAAATTTAGATCTACCCCGCTACTTTTGGTTGAACCAATATTGGCAGTTGGCGCCGAAGCCGCACCTAAATACAATGATATAGAAGGCGTAAACAATAACCCATCTACCGATTTATCAAAATAATCTGCCGATAACGACCACTTGTTATTGCCAAAACGTACATCAAATCCTACGTTACTTTGTAGTTGTTTTTCCCAACGCAAGGTAGTGTTGGCATAAGACCCAACCGTTGACCCAGGAGTAAAAGTGTTTCCAAAAGTGTAACCATTACTATTCGCATCTGATGCGTAGCTCGGTCCGCCAGAAATTATACCTACATATTGCGGATTTACGTTTTCATTACCTATAGAACCATAGCTTCCTCTTATTTTCAGATAATTCAAGAAATCTATATTGAAAAAATCTTCATTGGAAATTACCCAGCCCAAAGAACCAGCATAGAAATTGGCAAATTTATTGTCAATTCCGAAGGCATAAGAACCATCGCGACGAGCTGAAAAGGATACTAAATATTTGTCTTTATAGTCGTAGTTTATTCTACCAAAATAAGAAAGATTTTTTCTGAAATACTGCGAATTACCCATTGTTTGTGCATTGGTATTAGTAGCTGTGTTAATACCTGTTGCTGAAGTGATATCGGCAAAAGTCCATGAATTAAAAGGAACATCTTGTCTTGAGCCATTGATTTCATCACCAGCTATCTTAGCGAATGATATACCTAGCACGGTTTCGAAATTATGATCGTTATTAACTTTGAAATTATAAGTACCAAAGGTTTCAATAGTATAAGTATTATCAGTTCTTTTTGACTCATAAACACTGTTATGTCTGCCAGTAACGGTTGAACCATCAGCATTCATCGTGTTTTCAACATTCAAAGGCCCATAGAAAACCAATGGTGTAAATGACTTATATGTATTGTTGTAATTGGTGTAACCAAAACGCGAAGACAAAGTCAGATTTTTAATTACCTCATATTGTAGTTCTAACTTTCCGTATAATTTATTGCCGTTGCTGTTATTGTAGTTATTATCTAGTTTCGTTAATGGATTAAAAATTTCGGACAATAATAAATTACTGTAACCGTATTTGCCAACAGTATTAGGTACTGTATTTAAAATAGAAACGGTAGGGTCAAAATTTAAAGCACTACCAATGATTGAATTAAAAGAGTTTTCTTGAAGACCAATGTTTTTTATGTTTACATAACTGGTATTGGCCAAGAATTTTACTTTTGGAGTAATCTGGAAAGTGAGGTTAGTGGTAAAATTCAAACGGTTAAAATTTGAATTAGCTCCGCCACCCACAATACCATCTTGCCCAAGGTAACCTCCTGAAAGAAAATACTGAACTTTATCACTACCGCCTTTTACTGAAATGTTATGTGACTGTAAGGGTGCATTTTTAAAAATTTGTTTTTGCCAATCTGTTCCAACACCCAAAGTAGATAAATCTTTGAAAATCAATCCTCCACCTGAAACCGTACTACCTTCATTCAAAATTGCACCGTATTCCGTAGCATTTAAAACGCCAATAGTTTTCATTACTTGCTGAACACCATAATTACTGCTATATGAAATCTCCGCTTTTTGATTTCTACCTCCGCTTTTAGTAGTGACTACTATTACGCCATTACCACCTTTTACTCCGTAGATTGCTGTTGTGGCTGCATCCTTCAATACATTCATCGACTCTATATCAGCAGAATTAATGGAGTTAAAATCATTCAATGTTTGGGGTACACCATCAATTATAACTACTGGATCCGTACCCGAAAAAGAAGGAATTCCTCTGATTAATACGGTTGGTTTTGAGCCAGGCGAACCATTTGAAATCACAGTAACACCTGAAGCTCTACCTTGCAAGGCATCTTCAGGACGAACAGGGCGAAGCTTTTCAATATCTGTTCCTTTAACGGTTGAGATAGCCCCTGAAACATTAGTTACTTTTTGTGTACCATAACCAACCACTACTACTTCATTAAGCTTTTTGGTATCAGGCACTAAACTAATATTGATAGCAAAGCGATTGCCCACCGTTATTTCTTGTAGGTCATAACCTACAGAGGTAACGATTAAAACAGCTTTCTCGTTAGGAACAACCAAGGAGAAATTTCCATCAACATCACTCGTGGTTCCTTGAGTAGTACCTTTGATGGCAATGCTTACACCTGCAATGGTCTCGTTGGTTTCAGCATCCGTTATTTTTCCTTTAATAGTTTGGTCTATATTATTTTCTAACAAACCAAAATTATTACTAGCCTCGCTATTGGGGGATGTTTTATTAGTAGCTCTTTTTAGTAAAATTTTTCTGCCAACTACCTCATAGTTAATTTTTAGAGGCTTTAGTAGCTCTTCTAATACGGTAGAAAGTTTCTCTTTTGTGGCTACAATACTTACTTTTCTATTAGCCATAATTAGCTGCGGACTATACATAAACTTTATGTTGGCCTCGCTCTCTATTTTTTCAAGAATTTTTTCAACTTCTTGTTGACTAATGTTGATACTTACCTTTTGGTCAAGTATTTCCTGTGCATGTGTATTGGCCGCATTAGCGAACGACATACACAGAAAGGTAATAATAGTTTGAAATAAACTGATTCGCATGATCTTGATCGGAATCTTGTTAAATTGTCGATTTTTTGACATAATTTTGAGTTGTTAGTTTTGAACGACTGACACAAAAGAATCCCTGCATCAAAAGAATAATTGATGTTTAAAAGCTTGAGCACTTTTAGGGATAGTTAAGTCGATGATGTTGGTAGCATCATCGGCTTTTTTTTACAGGAAATTTGTTTGAATTGTTACTTCACTTTGATTTGCTTGTCTAATGTTTTGAGTGATTGTTTTATTTATACGGTTTAAAAATTATTTACTAATCGAATATAAAATCATTTAGCACCTTTAGCGTCTTTAATTACAGCCTTTCCCTTCTATAAAGATTTTTCCTTCTTTCATTTCATATTTGGCTTCAAGTACTTTACAAATAAGGTTAATTTTCTCTAATAAGGGTTCATCACCTAATTCTGCCGTCAATTGGCACGAAGCCATTAGTGTTTTGTCGTACACAATCTCGATGCCGTATGAGTTTTCTAAAATAGAAAAGACATCAACGATAGGTTCGTTCTTGAAAATAAAACTTTGTCTTTGAATAATAGGAAGTGCTACAATTTGTGGTACTGTAAGTTCAGCCTTTTTGAATTGCCATTTTGGACGAATAAATGTGGCCTGTTGATTAGGTAAAATCAATAAACCAGATAGCACTTTACTATGCTGTTGATCTACAAAAGAAGCATTTTTCTGAGAAAAAACTGATACCCGACCAGACTTTACAAATACCTGAACTTGTTTGTCTTCTTCAAAGGCTTTAATAGTAAAACTTGTTCCCAACACTTTGGCTACTACTTCGTTAGCATATACCAAGAAAGGTTTGTTTGGGTTTTTAGCAATTTCAAAAAAAGCTTCTCCAGATAACACTACTTCACGGGTCTGTCCTGTAAACTTTTCTGGATAACTTATTTTGCTATTTGGTTGCAAAACAACAGAGCTACCGTCTGATAGCGTAATTAATTGACTTTTTGAAGAGGTATTCTTTACTTCAATAAATGTAGTTTGTTGGGCTACTCTCGCTACAGAATTACTATAAGTAGGTGTTGCTCTTTCTGCTAATTTATCAAAAATTACAAAACCTACTAAGCAAATCAGTAGGATAGATGCTGCTAGCCCTATTCTTTTAAATAATATACTGTTGATGAAATGTACTTTTTTGATTTTTCTTTGTTCTGCTACGTTTACGATTTTAGCAATAGCTTCAGCAATTTCGTCATCGTTTATTTGTTCTTGAGCATTTTTAAACGCAAGCACAATTTGCTTGGCTTTTTGAATACTTAATTCCTTATCAGGATTTTGGGATAGCCAATTTTCCCAGAACTGTATATCTTCTGGTGAATTTTTCAAAACCCATTTCCTGAAACTCACATCTAATGCGAATTGATTGGCTGTATATTGTCTGTAATCAAACATAGAATAATTTGTATTATTTTGCTCTATATTTGAAATAGCCTATAGACAATCATCGATACTCACTTGAGAGGAAATATTTTTTTATTTTTTTTGAAAGCTTCATGGAAGAGTGGTCAGAAGAACTGGAATGAATCGTTAATTTTTTATATGAAGAAAGTAAAGTAACTGCATGGCAAGAAACCAATTGCTTTTTAGGTTAATAATAGCACGATGTAATAAGTTAGAGACAGACTGTTTGTTCATATCCATAATCTCAGCGATTTCTTCAATGCTCAAGGCTTCGTAGAATTTCAAAAAAATAACTTCTTGTTGGCGTTTTGGCAGTGAAGAAAGGATTGATTTAAGTTTATATTCGTTTTCAACAAATAATTCAGATTCAATCAGTTCCGACTCGGCATTAATTCCTTCGGTAAAAGGTAAATCGCTATCTAAATCATCAGAATGATTTCTTTTCTCATGGTTAAGTTTTTTGAAAAGATTATTTCTTAGGGATTTTAATAGATAAATTGTTACAAATGGCGACGATTGTAATGTTTCACGGTGATCCCAGAGATACAAAAACAAGTCTTGAATACAGTCTTTTATTAATTCTCTATCTTTAGTAAACTTGGTAGCATAGTTAAATAGTATCTTGTAATGATTGTTCGCAAGTTGCCCAAGTGCTTTACTATCACCTTCTTGAAAGGATTTCCATAGTGCTATGTGTTTATTTGTAGGCTCCATTTGATGAAAATAATAGTGCAAAATACTGTAAAACATTCAAGAAATACTAGAAACTCTTGAATTCGTTATGGCTACCTTACCTTATGGGGTTTTAGTTCATAAAATTATATTTGATACAAACTGTTAGAGAATATTCAAAAATAAATCAACATCCACCGCAAGTTTTTTTTATTAACAACATCTAAAGAATAAATGAACCTCGATTATTGCTAATGATTGAACCTGAACTGTTAGAAAAGTTAAAAAATGCTGATGAAGCAGCTTTTCGTTTTTTAGTGGAAAAGTACCAAGACAAAGTATTTAATACTTGTCTGGGCTTTCTGCGGAATGTCGAAGAGGCTGAAGACTTAGCACAAGAGGTTTTTATTGAGCTTTACGAATCGATTCATTCTTTCAGAGGCGAAGCCAAGGTCTCTACTTTCTTGTATAGAATTGCGGTGACTAAATCTTTGGATTATCTGAGGAAACAAAAAAGGCAGAAGCGGCTGAGTTTTGTTTTATCCTTATTTGGCTTAGAAGACCAAATACAATCAGTAGGGAGTATCGAAACAGACCATCCTGGTGTATTGCTTGAAAATAAGGAAAGAACCAACTTAATGTTTAGTAAAATAGATGAACTACCCGAAAGACAAAGAGTTGCGTTTTCACTTCATAAAATTGAAGGATTGAGTTATCAAGAAATTTCAGAAGTGATGGAGTTGAGCATTTCATCCATTGAATCATTGATTTTTAGGGCAAAACAAAGCTTACAGAAGAAACTAAAACAATATTACGAAACTGAAAAATAAGGGCCGTATGAAAAATATAGAAGAAGAAATATTCAAAACACTGGAAAGTATTGATAAGATTCAGCCAGTACCGTCGAATCCGTTTTTGTATGCCAAAATCAAAAATCGTATCAATCAGCGTTCTTTGCCAATCATAATGCCTTGGATGAGTTATGCAAAACTAGCGGTATGTATGTTGATTGTGGGGTTTAATATGGTGACGATTAGTAAAATTTATATTAGTAATAGCCAGCCTACCATGACTAAAGAAGAATTAGGCAATTACTTAGGCCTATCAGGTATTCAAAATGTGTATGAACCATGAAAAATAAATATAATTGGATAATCGGCTTTTTGGTGGTAATGAATATCCTGCTATTAGGAACGGTTTGGTTTTCTTACAGAAGACCCCCACATCCTGAGAGACAGGAAGTTAGAAAGTTGGTAGAGAAAACACTTCAATTTGACAAGGCTCAGAGCGAGCAGTATGATGTACTTATTAATGAACATCAACGTGACTTGAGGGTAATTAATGACGAAATATTGCCATTGAAAAGTGAGCTATTTCAGATGGTAGCTTCGCCAGAAGATACTGTAAAAACACGGGAATTATCGGAGAAAATAGCCCAACTTATTGTCAAGCAAGATTTAATTACGTTAAATCACTTCAAGAAAGTGAGAAATACTATTTGTAACAAAGACCAAAAAATCTTGCTTGACCATCTATTATCAGAGATTTTAGCTAAAATGAGCCATCAAGGTGGGCCTCCGCCACCAAGAGGCTCTGAAGGAAGAAGACCAGAATAATTAACTTAACCCATTAAAACTATGAAGTATTACTCATTAATCGTGCTTTCAGTTATTTTCCTAGCTTGTAAACAAAGCGACGATACTAGCGTCACACCAACCACTACAACATCGGATGTGGATATTTCGGTCATTAAAAATAAGTTCTCGGGTGTGAGTGTTACTGCCACCGTGGAAGGAGATTATCTGGTGATTCGGAGCAATGGTATTCCAGACCATAAGAGTCCGTATTTTGCCAAAACAGATGCTCGTTATGAAGCCTATAATGGCACTAATACGAAATTTAACTTGAATCCTAATAGCATTTCAGAGCAAGCATTGGTTTTTAAAATTCCGCTACACCCGACCAAAGCTAGTGCTTCAGCAGCTACGCCTTTGGGACCAATAGGAGTTTCATTGAATGGTGTTCCTTTTTTCAATCAATATGCAGGGCCTAATCAGCCTTTGACCAATGAAATAAATTCTTTTGACCAATATTTGGGACATCCTCAGCAAACGGGGCAATATCATTATCATCAAGAGCCTGCTTACCTAACTACTAAAAATGGGAAAAGTGCTTTTTTAGGATTACTGCTTGATGGATTTCCTGTATATGGGCCAATGGAAAATGGTAAAGCTGTAACTAATGCTGATTTAGATAATTTACATGGGCATTCGCATGCTACTACAGAGTTCCCTGCTGGTATTTATCACTATCACATCACCGATGCTGACCCTTACATCAACGGTACAGGCTTTTATGGAACATCTGGAACAGTGAGTAAGTAATTTTAGAAGGATTATTAAACCAAAGGTTGCTTCATTTCAATGTTAAAATTTATCACTTTATTGCTTTTTATGACGGTATCTTGCCAGTCATCCCAAGAGGAAATTTCTTGGGATGATAAACTATTCCATCAAAAAGAAGAATACCTGTATTATCAAGACAAGCCTTTTACTGGAATAGTTTTGAAGTTTTATGCAAACCATCAAATACAGTCAAGACAATATTTTTCAGCAGGGAAATTAGATGGCTTGTCAGAAAAATGGTTTGAAAATGGACGGATGCAAGAGCGGAGGTACTTTACAGAGAATCATAAAACAGGTAAACATGAAGCTTGGTGGGAGAACGGACAACAACGATTTGAATATGAATTTGATGATGATGTGCCTATCAAGCTTCACAAAGAGTGGTACCCGAATGGTCAGCTTTTTACGATAAGCAATTATGATGAAAATGGACAACCGATGGGTGTACAGCAAATGTGGTTTGATGATGGCAAGATAAAAGCAAACTATGAAGTGAAAAATGGTCGGCGATTTGGCTTATTGGGTGCTAAAGGCTGTATGGGTAAGAATGAAAAATCAGTTGCGAATGAAAACTAACTACATTATCGCCTTGTGTATTGGGCTAGTCTGTTGGAATTGTAAAAGTCCTAAACAAGAGCAACTGCCTTTTTATAATACGCCTGATTTTACGGCTGTTTGGCAAGCTGAGGAGGTATCTCATAAACTTGCTCCTTTTCAATTTCAGAATCAAGATAATAAGAGTATCAACGAGAAAGACTTATTAGGGAAAATACATGTAGCCAATTTTTTCTTTACGATTTGCCCAAGTCTTTGTCCGAGACTGATGGAATCTATGCAAAAAGTATCACAAGCTTTTTCTAATGATAGTATCGTGCGGATAATGTCATACAGTGTCATGCCTAATCGTGATAGTGTAAGTGTTTTAAAGAATTATGCGATAACCCATAAAATAAACACGCCAAAATGGAATTTATTAACAGGCGACAAAAAAGCCATTTATCAGCTTGCGAGGAAATCATATTTTGCGGATGAAAATTTAGGCGTTCAGCGGAAAGAAAATGATTTCCTGCATACTGAAAACTTTATATTGGTAGATAAGCAACTAAGAATAAGAGGAATTTATAATGGAACAATTCCCTTAGATATCGAGCATTTGATTGAGGATATTAAGGTATTGAAAGCTGAGGAATAAACGTTAATTTCCTATTAGGGTGCGACTTAAGTCGCACCCTAATAGGAAAAATTATCACTCACAAGTCATCACGCTTACTTAATAATATACCTTATCCCTAAACCATACGAGAAAGCAACTTTAGGACTGAAATTATAATAAAACTGTTTTTGGGTGAAGTTTTCTGAGCTTCCTCCTTGGAGAGGAGATGTTTTACCATCTGTCCATGAGTAGCTTAAACTAGCAACGTTCAAATTGAGTAAGTTTCCCGTGAATGCCCATTTATCATTCAAACGATACATTATTCCACCATTTCCAGACAAATTTAATCCAATACTATTAATATTTTGTTGGATGTAGTTGACTGAACTGGTATTTTGGATTGTTGTAGATTGCAGATTTCCATAATTTACTCCTCCCATAATACGTCCGTAAATGCCAATTTTACCAAAGATATTTTTATAATATTCATGACCTTTGTTTAAACCGATACTCAGTGCCTTGCTTTGAATTGCTAAAGTTTGATAAGATTGATCCGTATAATTGATGTTCAGTGAAAGAATACGGGCTGTATTTTTAGTACTATATTTCCCCCAATCTACCCCAAATGAATAGTTCTTGAATATCGAAAAATTATCTTTTGTATTTAAGGGTTGTTGAACGTTGAATGAGCCTTGTAAAAAAGAGTCGCCAGCATTAAACTGAGCTTTTGAATAAGTATTAGCTAACAATACTATCACAAAAATGTATATTAATTTTATGTTTGATTTCATCTTAATAAAGGTTTAGAATGTTTTGCCGATTGAAATGGATAATGAATTCACATTCATCATACTATTGAGGTTTAAATTTGTAAGTCGTTCTGTATCTATTTTAGAATGTTGTAAATTCAAATTTACCAAAGAGGTTTGACCATTGATAAACAGATTTTTCTTTAAGAAATAACGAACGCCGAAGTTTACCCCAACTTCTAGCTGATAAGTATTGTAGTCATAAGTGTAGTTAATCTTGCCAGTTCTGAATCCATAACCTACTTTTCCTTCGATTTCTCCATAAATTGCTAATGATTTATTCAGGGACTTAAATTTATCCACAAAATAACCAGCTTTTATAGTATGAAAATAGTCGTTGTTTGTAGATGAATTATTATTAGATTTTAGGTTATAATCCAACAACCATCCCTTTGCCAAATAATCCTCAGTAAATACAGCTCTTTTAAAAGTAAGGGCTATGTTGTGGGTAGCGTTGTCAGTAGTCAAATAGGCAGCTCCATTAGAATTGCCAGAGGCAATATTTCCACTGAAGGTACCTTGTACTTGCCAAAATTTAGTATCTTTTTCATACTGGGCTTTAGAGAGAAAACTTATCATGAAAAATAGCATGACAAGCATGAGTGTTTTTTTGTTTGACATAGTGTAAGAGATGATTTGAATGTTTAAGTGTTTTTATTTGATGACGAAAGTACTTGCTTAACTAATATCAAACAAGAAAGCTGTAAGTACAGAAGCTTTATTTAAGACTTTTTAAGAAATAACGATTCATTGATCTAATCATTATTTCTTAGTAATCAAATACGAGATAGTCATCTATGTTATGACAAAGTAAATACGAAATACCCCTACAAAAAAAACGATTGTAGTAAATGCTACAATCGTTTTTAGGGAAATAAATATACTTATGTTTACTCATTTTTACTTCTGTACTTTAATATCGAAATCAATAGTACCAGCTACACCCGCTACGATATTATTGATTTTAATCAGCCCCTTTTTCCCTCTACCATTCAAGAAGGAATACACTTTCCCTGATTCAACAGCAATAAATTGAGGAGCAGTATTAGAGATGCTCAAAGCTCCCAATGTTACATCATTGGCAGTGGCAAAATCTACAGAAGTAGGCGCTAACGCAAAATACGTGGCTGAACCTCCGCCCGTGTAAGAACCTGAGCAGTCAGTAGCAGTAGCTGTGGTGCTTAAACTAAAGCTAGTACTTCTAGCTGGATTAGACATCAACGTTGATTTGACAGGTGAACCCACAGATGCATACGTAATATCCACATACTTCATGTTTGAATCCAAATCACATACTTTATAAATATCGCCTGTAGCTGAAGTTACCCTTGAACCTGCTGCATTCGATTGAGCCCCCAAAGTAATAGAAGGCCAAGAAGCAATTTGAGCTTCAGAAGAAACATTTACGACTAAGGTTCTACGTGTTACGTTGGCAGAAGTACTATTAGCATCTGTTGAAGTATTATCATATACATCAAAATGAATATAAACTTTTCCTGACGTTGGCGAAACAGTATAGTCAATCGTCTGTGTTTGTTCGTCTTTATTCTTCAATTTAATTTCGAACAAAGGCGTGGCATTGGCAGGACGATAATTCGCAGTGGTTTCTACGAAAACCCGAAGGATACGAGGTTTGCCCCCTGATGCTGTTTTCTTGATTAATAACGATACGTTTACATTATCCCCATTTGCCGCTACAACTGATGATGTTGCATTGATTGTTGGGTCTGTAAAGGTGACATCTAGTCCGCCAGTTGCAGCAGGTAAAGTATTATCTACTGTTGTTGGTTGAATATCTGGTGTAACACCGCACGCAGAAACCAAAGCCACTAAAATGACCACAAATAAGTTTGATAGTTTTTTCATGTTTTTAACAAAAATAATAAGCAAGGATTTAGTTTACAGAAGCTTGAAAGGACTTACACCGCAAAGCAAAAAAGGAAAATAGATTTGGTTTTTAAAATCTATTGTTTACAAATAATATTAGCTGATTTTTACAAAAATATGCAACCTTTATCGCTTAAGCAAGCTAGCTACATCATCATGTGAGGTTCAAAAACTGTAGTGACATAACATTGGTATTGAATTTCAAGGAGTTCTGGCAGGCTATCAAAATGAAAAATAATAGATTGACGTATATAATTTCAGATTTTTAGGTAGATAAACTTTGTATTATATTATGCCTAAGTGAGGGAAGCCTTCTATGTAAAAGGCTGTCTCTTTTATAAAAAATGTTTAACTTGCCTAATAATTATTATCTGTGAATCCACTTCTTTTCTCATGTCAGCAAAACGAAACCCTGCTATTGTATTTATTTTCATTACTATATTGATTGATGTTTTAGGAATTGGGATTATTATTCCTGTTTTGCCTAAATTATTACAAGAACTCACTGGTAAAGGCCTTAGCGAAGCATCACAATATTCTGGTATTATGATGGCCGCTTATGCTTGTATGCAGTTTATTTTTTCACCCATTCTTGGTGGACTAAGTGATAAGTATGGTCGTCGCCCTATTATTTTAGGGTCTCTTTTTGGCTTTGGTTTAGACTATATTCTGCTGGGTTTTGCACCAACCATCGCATGGTTGTTTGTTGGGCGAATCATTGCAGGTATCACAGGGGCAAGCTTCACTACAGCCTCAGCTTACATCGCTGATATTTCAAATGATGAAAACCGCTCTAAAAACTTTGGGATGATTGGCGCTGCCTTTGGGGTTGGTTTTATTATTGGGCCAGTCATTGGAGGAGTATTGGGGGATATTGGCGTGAGAGTGCCATTTTTTGTAGCAGCCGCTTTAACATTGTTGAATTGGTTGTACGGGTATTTTGTATTACCAGAATCATTGAAGGTTGAAAATAGGAGAGATTTTGATTGGAAACGTGCTAATCCTATTGGTTCATTAAAAAGTTTGGGCCGTTATCCAGTAGTATTAGGGTTGGTAGGTGCATTTTTCTGTTTGCAATTAGCAGGACAAACACACCCAAGCACTTGGTCATATTTCACCATGAAAGAATTTAATTGGACTTTAGCAGAAGTTGGTTATTCACTATCGTTTGTGGGGCTAGTTGTTGCCATTGTTCAAGGAGGTTTAAATAGAATCATTAATCCAAAATTAGGAGATAGAAATTCAGTGATGGTAGGTTTGTTATTTTATGCAGCAGGTTTTGCCTTATTTGCTTTGGCTACCAAAAGTTGGATGATGTACGCTTTTATGATTCCTTTTGGCTTAGGCGGTATAGCGGGGCCAGCATTACAAAGTATGATTTCTAAACAAGTACCTGCTAATGAACAAGGAGAATTGCAGGGAGGTTTAACCAGTTTACAAAGCGTAACAACCATCTTCGGACCTTTGTTAGCCTCCAATTTATTTGCTTATTTCTCCGCAGAAAATGCGCCTGTTTTCTTCCCAGGGGCAGCATTTATGATGGCAGCAGTTTTAACGATTATTGCTTTATTAATAGCCTTGAAATCTTTTCCAAGAAAATCTGTAGCAGAAGCGTAGGGAGTGATGAGTTGTGAGTTTTGAGTGAGGAGTTTTTAGTTTTGAGTGATAAGTTTTTGATTTCCCGCCCTTGTTGGTGTTTCCTAGGCGAATAAGAATGGATAGAATATTCCTATTAGGATGCGACTTAAGTCGCACCCTAATAGGAAGGAGAGATTTTCTGGGCTTATGAAAATACCAACAAGGACAAAGAAAGTCGAAAAAAATAATTTTTGAGGAACTATCTATACAAGATTTGAATTTTCCTTAGCTCAAAGCTCAAAGCTCAAAGCTCAAAGCTCAAAGCTCAAAGCTCAAAGCTCAAAGC